>JACPZV010000044.1 GCA_016195295.1 Acidobacteriota bacterium | reverse complement strand
GTATCAGGTGTGGATGTTCATCGCGCCCGGGCTGTACTCGAAGGAGAAACGAATGGCGTATCCGTTCGTGTTCTTCACGACGATGGGCTTCCTGGCCGGCGCGGCGTTCAACCACTACATCGCGTTTTCGTTCATGATGGCGTTCTTCGCCAGCTTCAACACCCCCGACCTGGCCTTCATGCCGAAGCTCGAGGACGTGTTCGGGCTGTATTCGAAGATGCTCATCGGCATGGGCGTCGTATTTCAGATGCCGACCGTCGTCTACTTCCTGGCCAAGCTGAGGCTCGTCACGGCGCGGTTCCTCGCCGCGCACTTCAAGTACGCCTTCCTCCTCATTTTCATCATCGCCGCTGTCATCACGCCGACCGGCGACATGATGACGCAGACGATCTTCGCCGCGCCGATGGTCGGGCTGTACCTCCTCAGTATCGCCGTGGCCTGGGTGGTCGGACCGAAGCGAGAGAAACCGACCGAGTCGTAGTGGGCACTTCCCCACCAGCCCCACCCGCCCCACCGGCCCTAGTAAGCCTTGGCGAACCACGCTTCGGTTTTCGCCGGATTGTCGCAGCGCACGCACCGGCCCGCGGGCGCGCGACCGCCGATCGGCATGTTCCGGATCGTCGCCTGCGTCTCCGCTTTGATCCGCGCTTCGCAGTCTGCTGAACCGCACCACGGCGCGATCACGAAGCCCGGACGTCCGTCCATCGCCTGCTTGAACGCCTCGTAGGTCTCGGCGCGCTGCGTGTGTTCGTCGCGGAACTGCCGCGCGCGCTCCAGCAGGCTGCGCTGGACGTCCTCGAGCAGATCGCGAAGCCGAAGGGCCAAGCCCTCCATCGGCAGACTCCGCTTGTCGCGCGTGTCGCGTCGCGCGACCAGGACCGCCGACTTCTCGATGTCCTTCGGTCCAATCTCGACGCGAAGCGGCACCCCGCGCAGCTCCCATTCCGAGAACTTCCACCCGGGCCGCTCGTCACGCTCGTCGAGCGTCACTCGGATGCCGGCCGCGGCCAGCTCGCGCTGAATCTCCCGCGCACGCGGCAGGACGGCTTCGCGCCAGTTGTCCCGGCCAATCGGCACGATGACGACCTGGTACGGCGCGATGCGCGGGGGCAAGACGAGGCCGCTGTCGTCGCCGTGCACCATGATGACGGCGCCAACGAGCCGCGTGGTCATGCCCCACGACGTCCCCCACACGTGCTGGACGGACTTGTCGCGCGCCTGGAACGTGATGTCGAACGCCTTCGCAAAATTCTGGCCGAGGTTGTGCGAGGTTCCGGCCTGCAGCGCACGGCCGTCACCCATCAGCGCCTCGATCGAATAGGTGCGAAGCGCGCCGGCAAATTTCTCGCTCTCGCTCTTGATCCCCTGGACGACAGGAACCGCCATCTCTGTCTCGACCGTGTCTTTGTACAGGTCAAGAATCTTCAGCGTCTCCGCTTCGGCCTCAGTCTCCGTTTCGTGCGCCGTGTGCCCCTCCTGCCAGAGGAACTCCGTGGTGCGCAGGAATGGCCGCGTGACCTTCTCCCACCGGACGACGTTCGCCCATTGATTGATCAGGATCGGCAGGTCGCGCCACGACTGCACCCATTTGGCGTACATCGTGCCGATGATCGCTTCCGACGTCGGACGCACGATCAACTTCTCCTCGAGCTCTTCGCCGCCGCCGTGCGTGACGTAGGCGACTTGCGGCGCGAAGCCTTCGACGTGCTCCGCTTCTTTGTTCAACAGGCTCTCGGGAATAAACAACGGAAAGTACGCGTTGACGTGGCCGGTCTCTTTGATCCGGCGATCGAGCGCCTGCTGAATCAGCTCCCAAATCGCGTACCCGTACGGCCGAATGACCATGCAGCCTTTGACCGGCGAATAATCCGCGAGCTCCGCGCGCCGGACGACGTCGAGGTACCAGCGGGAGAAATCCTGCGATCGGGGCGTGATTTCGGTGACGAAGGTGTCAGCTTTATCTTGGTTAGCCATGATTCGTGAATGCTATCCTAACATCCGCCTCTTCATGGATCCGGTCCGCATCGACGTCGCGACGCCGTCGCGCGTGTACACCGTGACGATCGCCGACGGCGCGATCGATCGTCTCGCGCGCGCGCTGGACGACGTGCGCGCGCCCGCGCGACGCTTCATCGTCTCGAGCCCGCTCGTCTGGCGCCTGCACGGACCCAAGCTGGCGCACGCGCTCAGCGGCGCCGAGCCGATCCTCGTCCCCGATGGCGAGCGCTTCAAGCAGCTGCCGACCGTCAGCCGCATCTACGACGCGCTGGTGCGCGCGAACGCGGATCGGGCCTCGACGATCGTCACGTTTGGCGGCGGCGTGATCGGCGACATGGCGGGGTTCGCCGCGGCGACGTATCTGCGCGGCGTCGCCCTCGTCCACGTGCCGACGACGTTGCTCGCGCAGGTCGACAGCGCGATCGGCGGCAAAGTCGGCGTCAACCACGCGCTCGGCAAGAATCTGATCGGCGCCTTCTATCAGCCGCGGGCGGTCGTCGTCGATCCGCAGGTCCTCGGCACGCTGCCGCGCCGCGAATTCCGCGCCGGCCTCTACGAAGTGATCAAGTACGGGATGACGTCGAGCGCGACGCTCTTCGATCGCGTCGTGAAGGAGCGGCAGGCGATCTTCGCGCGCGCACCGGAGGCGCTGGCGCCGATCATCGCCGAATCGTGCCGCATCAAAGCCGGTATCGTGGCGGCCGACGAGCGCGAGGCGGGCCCGCGACGGATCCTCAATTTCGGCCACACGGCCGGCCACGCGATCGAAGCCGTGACGAAGTACCGGCGGTACCGCCACGGCGAGGCGGTCGGCTACGGGATGCTGGTGGCGGCGCAGCTCGCCCGGGCGCGCGGGGCGCTCACCGAGCGGGACGCTCAGGCGCTGAAGGACGTGATCGCCGGCCTCGGTCCCCTCCCCCCGATTGCCGACGTGTCGGCGACGCAGATTCTCGACGCGATGAGGTACGACAAGAAAATGATCGCCGGCCGATTGCACATTGTTCTGCCGACGGCGATCGGCGCGACCACGATCGTGGACGACGTGACGGAAAAAGAAATGCGGGCGGCGCTCAAGGCCGTGGGATTTGCGAGATGAGGCCGCGAGCGCCGCGCGACTGACGACCAACGACTAACGACCAACGACTATTCGCCCAGCCCGTACTCTCTCAGTTTGGCCGTCAACGCCTTGTAGCTGACCTGCAGAATCTCCGCCGTGCGGCCCTTGTTGCCGGCCGCCTCTTTCAACACGGCCTCGATCTTCCGCCGCTCGACTTCCGCCAGCGCCCGGCGTGACACGTCGTTCAGCGAACCCGACCAGTCGAGCGTCGCCCACGGGTCCGCCTGATGGTCGGCGCCACCCGCCGCGGGCGCGAGGAACGACAGATTGAGGTGGCGCGGCAGGATCGTGTCGCCTTCGCACAGGATCGCGGCCCGCTCGATGCAGTTCTGCAGCTCGCGCACGTTCCCGGGCCACGCGTAGACGCGCAGCTCTTGCTCCGCCGCCGGCGACAGCACGAGCGACTTCTTGTTCAGATCGCGGCAGAACCGATCGATGAAGTGACGAGCGAGCGTCGTGATGTCGTCGGGACGCTCGCGCAGCGGTGGAATCGTGATCGGAAACACCGACAAGCGGAAATACAGATCCTCGCGGAACTGCCGCGCCGCCACGGCCGCCTTCAAATGCCGGTTCGTCGCGGCGACGACGCGCACGTCGACGTGCAGCGAGACGGTGCCCCCGACGCGCTCGAACCGCTTCTCCTCCAGCGCCCGCAGAATCTTGGCCTGCAGCGACAGCGGGAGGTCGCCGATTTCATCGAGGAACAGCGTCCCGTGGTGCGCGAGCTCGAACTTGCCTGGCTTGCGGGCCGCCGCGCCCGTGAACGCGCCCTTCTCGTGGCCGAAGAGCTCGGTCTCGAGCAACGTTTCGGGAATCGCCGCGCAGTTGATCGCCACAAACGGCCCGTCGGCCCGCGGGCTCAGCACGTGCAGCGCCCGCGCGAAGAGCTCCTTGCCCGTGCCACTCTCCCCTTCGAGGAGGACGGTGGCGTCGGTCGCCGCCGCGCGGTGCAGCGCCACCGACACTTGCTTCAGCTTCGCATCGTCGCCGATGATCTGCGGCGCGCCGCGCCGCTGCGCGAGCTCCTCCTTCAACAGAATGTTTTCGGCGGCAAGCCGCCGCTGCCCGAGTGCCCGCTGGACGAGCAGCAGCAGATGATCGGGATCGACCGGCTTGGCCAGAAAGTCGAGCGCGCCTTCTTTCATCGCGGCGACCGCGTCCTGAATGCTGCCGAACGCGGTCATGACGATGACGGGCACATCCGGATCCGCGTCCTTCGCGGCGCGCAGGACGCCGAAGCCATCGCCTACGGGCAGGCGAAGATCCGACAGCACGACGGCCGGCAGGCTGATCCGCAGGGCCGCCTCGGCCTCCGCCTGATCGCGCGCTTCGACGACGGCGTGCCCTTGCGCTTCGAGCGCGTGACGAAGCATCACGCGCAGCGAGTCCTTGTCTTCGACGAGCAGGATTGGCGGATCGACTGACGGGCGGGTTCGGGCGGTCACCGCAGCCAGCCGGGCGGAACGCCGGCTCGGCGCGCTTCTTCCTGGAGATCCGCGAGGGCTTTCTTGTCGTCGTCGATGGCTTTCTTCAGCCGATCGAGATCGCTCACGGCCTTCAGCCGGTCGCGCTCGATCACGGCGCGCTGAGCTGGATCGTCCCGGGCGGTGAAATCGGCCGTGAGCGCGTTGATCTTGACTTGCAGCGCGTCGGCGAACGAGGAGTCGCGATCGAGCTGGTCCTGCAGCGTCTTCAGACGGCCGGACCAGTACTTTTGATCCTTGACGGGTGCGTCCTTCCCCCCCGCCGCCGCGTCCTTGCCATCCTTGCTTTTGTCGGCGCTCTTGTCCGCGTCTTTGGCGCCGGCCTCGGGTGTCGTCGCCGGCGTACCTGCGGCAGGCGTGGACTCAGATGGCGGCGTCGCGCTCGCCGGAAGGGCGGTCAGGTCTTTGTTGGTATAGACCTTCGCCGGCGTCGCGATGGCCTTCCGCCGCTCCTCTTCCTTCTTGGCGACGTCGCCGAGCGACTGCGCCCACAGCGGCGAAGCCAGCCCAAGCGCCAACGATAAGCCGATGAGCGCCGAAAGTCTCTCGCGCATGGTGTACTCCTCAACTATATCGGATCACGGACGGGGCGGCGTTAATCCTAGGGTTGTCGGATCTCACGCCACGACAGGGCGCGAATCGCACCGTCGGCGCGCGCGACCGTCAGCTCAACCACTTTGTGCGTGCCGCCCGGTCCGAACGCCTCGGCGCGCAGGGCGAGGACGCCCGCGCCGGGATTGCCCGCAACGCCATCTTTCGTGGGATCGCTGTCGTTTTCGGCCGGGTCGTCGCCGACCAACACGATGACGTAGAACGGCGAGTCGATCGCGCCCGCGGGCAGTAGATCTCGCAGCCTTCCATACGCGAACAGCGTCCATCGCGGGTTGTTCGCTCCCCACGGCCGGGCGTCGGTCGCCGCGTTCATCTCGGCCTCGCTGCACGGAGTGACCTTGTGACAATTCGCCATGTTCACGGTCTGCGCCAGGTCGAGGACCGATCCATCGTCGAGCACGCGCCGTCCGCCAGGAGCGCCGTCCACGAACGACGAGCGTGTCGATCCGTCGAGCAGCGGGTTCCAGTCCGGCACGGCAAGCAGATCGTCCATCGCGCGCTCGGATGCGGCTTCCTCGGCGTCACCTCGAACCACGCGGTCTGATCCGGCGCCCACGCCATTCCGCCGTGCGACGTACCGCCGTGCGCGAACAGCGCGCTCGCGGGACCGCGAAGATCCGCCGTCGCCGCTTCCACGCGCACGGTCACGCTGATGTTTCTCACGCGCAACAAATCCGCGTCCCACCGGTCCGGGGCGGTCTCGTTCGGACACCATGGACCGTCGGTGAGCTGCGCCGCCGTCAACTTCACGAGCGCGGCGCCGGCCACACCGAGATCGGCGAGGCGCGCGCGAGGCGTTGGCGATCCATCGCTGAAGAACACGCAGTTCTCGTCCGCGGCGAACGGCGGAACACTGGTGGTCGGCGGCTTCGGACCGTACGTCGTCCAGGGACCGACCGGATCCGTCAGCGGTTTGCGCATCAGCGGCGGCCGGGGATCACCGTAGTAGCTGAACGTCAGTCCGACGATGTGATCGGCGACCGGTACGTCGGCGTTGGCGGTGCCGTCGTAGAACATTAATTGGTACGTGCCGGTGGAGTCGTCGCTCCTCAGCCAGTAGGTCGCGCTCACCGGCTGCGCCGCGTTTCTAGGCACGAAGAAGATTGTGATGGTGTCGCTCTTGTAGGTCCCGGGCGGATCGCCGTTCACGGCTCCCGAACGATACGGCAGGACCGGCGCGAAGAGGCTGTTCAAGGATCCGCCGGCCGTGCCGGCGGCGTACGCCCCCACGCCGGCGAGGCTGAGATCGCGAGAGAGCGTGTCGGCCACGACCCGCAGCCGCTGCTGCATGTCGGAGACCTCGGCCTGCGCGGAAAACATCCCCTGCGACGGGACGACCAGCGTGAACACGCTGGCCGTGGCGGCCAGCGTGATCGTCAGGGCGACGGTCATTTCGACGAGGGAGAAGCCCTGCGTGCGGCGCATCACCACGCCTTGCGCGTTTTCACGCTGACGATGCGCACATCGTCAGGCTGGCGGCCTCGAGAGGCGTCGCGGAGCGCACGCAAGACGAGGACCTGCAGGACAAGCGTGTTGGCTGGATTGGACGGCAGCGGCTCCACGGACCAACGGCGGACGAACGCGGCCGTCGCCGGCGTCGTCGTCCCGCTGCGGAGCGACTGGCCCATCGCATCGAGAAAGTCGCAGTAGCCGGCGGTGTTCTGCGCGAGTGCGCCCGCGGGCGAAGGACTGAGGCCGACGCCGGCGCCCGCCTTCTCGGGAACGACGGTGATGTCGGTGGTGGTATCGCTCAGCGGGAGCGCGAGCTCGTCGAACCCCCACGTCAGCGCGCGCAGCTGCTCCATTTTTTGCGTGGCGAGCAACGATGCGATCGTCGTCGTTCTCGCGCTGGTGTTCGCGCGTGTCGACAGGGCACACAGATTGGCGAGCGCGGTGATGGCAACCACAAGAATGGTCGTTGCGACCAGAACTTCGAGTAGAGAGAAACCGGACTCTTTCGTGCGCGGGCGCATGCGGAGCGCAGTAGCAAATCACGCTCCACTGTCCCTGCTGTCGCCGCGACGCAAAGCCGTCGAAAAATTGGCTCCGATTTGAAGATGGTGGTGCTTCGATCCGAAAAAGATGGCAGGCACTGCCATGCGGGCGGATCCTCCGCCTGGCAATAACTGCCAGCACCCGGATCTCGGCTGTGCCACAATACTCTCGACTCTCGAAACGGACTGTGACTGTAATGGAGTGTTCCGAAACGGCTCACGTTTTTGCGTGGTTGTCCGCCGCGCCACACAGGACATAAGCGGCTTGTTTTTCAATCACATGAACGCTGATCCGGTGGCTGTCAGCAGTGGCACTGCTGTTGCTCAATGGTCAACCTGAGTCGAGTCTACCCGTGGGAGGAGCTTCGGTTCACATGAAACGCCATCAGTCGTTAGATCGCCGAGGATTTTCGCTGCTTGAAATGATGTTCGTCGTCGCGCTGACGGGCGTGATCGCGGCGATCGCGGTTCCCATGATGGCGAACTCGCTCGGATTCTTCCGCTTGAGCGGCGACGCGCGCAGCGTGTCGAACGCGGTTGCCGTCGCGAAGATGCGGGCGGCGTCGGACTTCAGCCGAGTGCGGCTGTATGTGGACTTGACTGGCAAGTCGCATCACATCGAGTCGTGGGACAAAACCACCTCGCACTGGACGGTTGAAGGCGGTTCGACGTATCTCTCGAGCAACGTGTCGTTCGGTTTTGGCGTCGTGGGGACGCCGCCGCCAAACACGCAGGCAACCATTGCCCAGGCTCCAGCCTGTACCAATGACGCGGGCGCGGCGATCGGCAACACGGCCTGTTTCATGTTCAACTCGCGCGGCGTGCCGATCGATTCCACTTTTTCCCCGACGGCAGTCGACGCCCTCTACCTGACCGATGGCTCGGCGGTGTACGCAGTGACCGCCGCGGCGACCGGGATGATTCGGTTGTGGCGCACCCTCCCCGTGGCGACGCCCACTTGGGCGCTCAATTGATCGCGACCCTCACGTCGGAGCGCGGCACCTCGCTCATCGAGACGGCAATCGCATCCGCCATCCTCCTCGTCGTCATGACCGGACTGTTGTCGCTGGCCGCCCTCGCGACGACGTACACGGAAAATCACGGACATCTCGAGGCGCGCACGACCGAGTACGCGCAGGACAAGATGGAGCAACTGTTGGCCCTGGCCTACACCGACGCCGTGAGCGACACCGTCGTCTTTCCGGCGGCCGGGAGCGGTGGCTCCGGCCTCGCGGTGGGCGGCGGCACGAACACAGCCGCGCCGAGCAACTTGTACGTCGATTGGCTGGCCAACGATGGCAGCCTGCTGGGCGGCGGCACGACGTCGCCGACGAACTGGTTCTACGAGCGCGTGTGGGAGGTGTGTTACCTGCAATCCGATAACGTGAGCTGCCTCACGACTCCTGCCACAGGCGTCAAGCGGATTACCGTGACATCCACCGTGCGCACGTCGGTCGGACACACGCTGATTCCAAAGTCGACGGTCGTCGCGCTGAAATCGTCGCAGTTCTAGGAGCGCGTGTGATCAGGACAGATTCCGAATCCGGCTTTTCGCTCGTGGAGCTGCTCGTGGCGACCGGTCTGCTCCTCGTGGTGTCGAGCATCGTGACCACGGCGCTGATGCAGATGACGCAGTCTCAGACGACCATCTGGAACCGCACCGAGATGCACAGCGGCATCCGGGGTGCGACCGAGCTGCTGCAGCAGGAGGTCGGGCAAGCCGGACGGACCGCCCTGTCGGCAACGGTCTCGTTGAACGCTCCGGTGGCCGCCGCCGTGAGCTGCGATCCGGGGACGCCGTTGACTAATGCTGTGACGGTCGCCGTCGTCAGCAAGGACGCCTCTGGAAATGTCGTGACGTCAGTGAACGGCATCAACCCGTTGAGCGGAATCTTCGCGGGCGGCGGAGCGTCCGGAGCGTACGAACTGCTGTTTACTCTGGATGGCGACTCCCAGGAGGCCGTGAAGATCGCCTCGGTCGACCAAGCCGGCTCGACCGTCACCGCGTGTTTCACCAAGGACCATCTGGCCGGCACGGTCTTGTCGCCGCTGGGCGCTTTTGCCACCGGCATCATCTCGCCGACGGGCATCGTGAACGGGTCGAGTGCCACGGTGCTCAAGCTGTACGGTGACGTCATCGGCGACGGCAACATGGTGTACATCGAGTACACGTGCGATACCGTCAATCACAATCTGTATCGCAACGTGATGCCGTACAACCAGGTGGGCAAGCCCGCGGTGACCAACTCTCAGATTCTCCTCAGCAACATCATCGACAACCCCGGCGGGACGCCCTGCTTCACATACCAGACCACGAGCCTGATCGTTCAGGGCACGCCGTTCACGTTCGTCCTGGACGTGGCAGTTACGCTGACCGTCCAGACGCAGCAAATCGACCCGCTGACGAAGCAATACCAGACGGAAACGAAGGCGCTGCTGAACGTGTCGCCGCGCAACATTTTCGCCGCCTGGGAAATGGCGAGCCTCGGCTACACCGATCACATTCAATCGACGCCGACAACGGTGACGGCGCTCCTGCCGTGACCGTGGAACGGATGGATATGCACACGCACCACGAACGCGGCATCGCTCTCGTCCTCGCGCTGTTCCTGATGACGGCGCTGTCGATTCTCGGCGCGTCGCTGATGTTCCTCTCGCAGACGGAAACCTACGCGAGCATGAACTACCGGATGATGTCGCAGGCACGCTACGCGGGAGAAGCTGCGGTCCAGAAGGCCGCGAACTTTCTGCTCGACCCGGCTCAATACACTCCGCCCACTCAGGCCCAGCTGGTGGCGGACTACAACCGCAAGGTGTCGCCGGTGACCCTCAACTCCAACGGGCTGCCGGTGGTGCTGTCCGC
>JACPZV010000043.1 GCA_016195295.1 Acidobacteriota bacterium | reverse complement strand
GCCGGCCCGAGTCCGGACGCATCTCGTCGGCGTTCTTGCCCACCGCCCATTCCATGAAGAGACCATCGCCGGAAACGTTCGGATCGTTGGTGAAGAGTGCCGGATCCATGTCCTCCGGCTGCTGCAGCCGCGCGAGCGCGTGATGCGTGATCTTGCGGGCGCCCTTGCCCACCGGACGGATCTCGATGGCGCGCACCCAGCGCGGCTCGGTCAGACCGGTCGGCACGCTCGGACGCCACCACGCATCCTGCGCAACGGCGGGCATCGTGTAGTCCGGCGACTTGACGATCAGATCAGGCGCGCCGAGCTTGGACGCTTCCTGCCACACGCTTTCGTCCGGCCACGCTTTCGGCGCCGGCATGTCCTTCGGATCGCCCTTCGGGGCGCCTGCGTTGACCCAGCGGACGATCGCGTCGATCTGCTCGTCGTTCAACGAGCGATCGTTCTTGAATTTCTGAATGCCGACGGTCTTGTCGATGTGCCACGGCGGCATCTGCCGCGCGCCGACGCGCTGGGCGATCGCCTTCGCCCACGGCCGCGCGTCTTCGTAGGTCTGCAGCGACATCGGCGCCATGTTGTCGGGCCGGTGGCACGCTTCGCATTTCGCCTGGAAGATCGGGGCGATATCCTTGGTGAACGTCGGCGTCGCCACCGCGTCGGCGGACATCGCCGAGCCGGGGAGGATCAGAACCGCGAGTGCGCCGAGCCCCGCTCCCCGCAATACCCAGCTCTGCAACTTCGCTCCCATCGCCCACTCCTTTTGCTGTCGGCGGCCCTATATAGATGGATAGGAGATCCAAATTTAGATCGCGGGAGTTTAACAAAGATCTACCGGCTTCACCAAGAGCCGTTCTCACCTGTGTGTAGCGCCCCGACGTGGCAAATTCGCGCTGACGTTCCAGGAAGCCAGGTCGTTGCTGCTACGCCAAAGTGAGAACGGCTCCGAGACACCTCCAGTCAACTTCGGGCTTCAAGCGCCTTCTTGACGCGTTCGGGAATGAAGGGGACCTGACGGACGCGGGCGCCGGTGGCATCAAAGATCGCATTGCCCAGCGCGGCCGCCGCGATCGTGATCGCGGTCTCGCCCGATCCCGTCGCTGCCACGTCGGTCCGGTTGATCAGGACACTCTCGACCACCGGCACGCCAAAGCCCAGCGGCAGCGAGTGGTACGTCCGCCAATCCACCGACGTCACTTTCTGATCGTCCCAGGTCACCTCTTCGCCAAGGGCTCGACTCATCCCGTGAAGCGCGCCGCCTTCGATCTGGTTCTTCATCCCGTCAGGATTCGAGATGGGCCCGCAGTCCTGCGCAACGACGAGGCGCTTGACCGTCACGGCGCCCGTCGCCTGATCGACCTCGACGTCGGCCACCATCGCCGAATACCCGTTGTCGCCTTCGTACGCCACGCACGCGATCCCGCGACCGCGCGCGACACCGGTCTTGCGCGTGTCCGGGCGTGGAGATGGACGCGGATCCCAATGGGCCGCCGCGGCGGCCTGCCTGACCACTTCGCTCAATCGCGCGTCGCTCAGGTGACGCAGACGATACGCCACCGGGTCAGCGTGAACGTGCGCCGCGACCTCATCGATGAAACACTCGTGCGCGAACGTGTTCTGCAGGCGCGACGGCGATCGCAGCGGCCCGGTGAAGAACGGCGAGGCGATCGTGTGCGACAGCACGCGCTCGCCCTCCACGATTCCGGCGCCGCGGCACTGACCGCCGACGCAGCCCGTCACGTACGACGGCGCAGCATTGCTGTTGTTGTTGAACCTTCCTGTCGGCTCCGGCGCGGGCGTGCGCGGGGCGAACGGCTGGGGCTCGTACCCCAGCAGCAGACCGGTGACGACGTTCCCCGGCCGGTCGTAGCCGGGCCGGCCACCCCGCGTCGGCGACCATGCCTCGTAGTCCCACGCGAGAATGGCGCCGTCGCCATCTATGCCGATGCGCTGGTCGATGACGTACGCAAGCCCGTAGTTCTCCCACGCCATCTCGTCCTTCCTCGAGAGCTGCACGCGCACGGGCTTGCCGACGGCCTGCGACAGCACGGCGGCGTCGAACGAGACCGTGTCGGCGCCGTTGATGCCGTAACACCCGGACCCTCGCGTGAAGACGACGCGCACATTTTCCGGCTTGAGCCCGAGGATCATCGCGGCGCCGCTCCGCACGGGGTACGCCGACTGGGTCGGCGACCAAATCGTCGCCCGATCGCTTTCGACATCCGCGACGGCGCACGAGCTGCCCATCGAGCCGTGCATTTGATAGGGATGGAGATACGTCGCTTTGAGCACGGTCGCCGCGCGCGCGAGCCGCGCGTCGACGTCCTTCGAGTCGACGAGCCGCGCGTCGCGCGACGGCTGCCGGCGCATGTATTCGTGGAAGCTGCGGTGATCCGGCAATCCCACGCCCGGCGTCCACGTCGCCTTCAGCTTCTCCGCTACCTGGATCGCCTGCCATGCTTTCTCGCACACCACGCCGACGAAGTTTTTCTTGACGACCACCTTCACGAACCCCGGCACGGCTCGCACAAGACGCTCGTCCACGCCAATGAGCGTCGCGCCGACGGCCGGGGGCCTCACGACACGCCCGTGCAACATCCCCGGCACTCGCACGTTGTGCACGAACTCGAACTGTCCCGTCGCCAGCGCCGGCATGTCCACACGCGGGACCGGCCTGCCCAGGATCGTCCACTCGCTCGCCGGTTTCCGTTTGGCCGCCACGCTGAGGGCGAGGTTGAACTTCTTCCCGCCGACGAGTTCGCCGTAGCTGACGCGCTTCGAGCCGTCGCCCTTGACGGTGACGACGCCGTCCGACACGGAAAGTCGGTCGACGGGCGCCGCAAGACGATCCGACGCGAGACGCAGCAGCGCTTCGCGCGCCGTCGCCCCTGCCTGCGCCAGGTTGCGCTCGTTGAAGTTGGTCGGCGTGGACTGACTCCCCGACGTCGTCCCTTGATCGGGCGTGACGGCGGTGTCGCACTGGATCAGCTTCACGCGCGACAGCGAGACCGAGAGTTCCTCGGCGATGAGCTGCATCTGCGCCGTGAACATTCCTTGTCCCAGTTCGCATTTGCCCGTGTACGCCGTGACGGTGCCATCGGCGGCGATCGCGATCCAGGAATCGAGCTGCTGGGCGACGCGCGCGTTCTGCGTGCCGAACGATCCTTGCGCGACGCCGAGCGTCTCCGCCAGACGGGCCGCGCCGAAACTCACGATAAGCGCGCCCGCGCCTTTCAACAGCTCGCGGCGCGAGAATCCCGCGCGTGTCAGCGCGTCGAGGGCGTTATTCGTCATTTTCATAGCGCCCTCCCCGTCGCCTTCGCGCCTTCCGCGCTTCGGCGTGCCAAGCCCATTTCGTCGGGCCGGCTTGCCGGGCCGAAGCTCGCCTGCGTTTCAGGCGAGCGAAGGCCGGCGTACTTCTTGATGGCCCGGAGCATTCGCGTGTGCGTGAAGCAGCGACAGAGCGTCGTCGACAGGGCCTGTGCGATCTGCGCGTCGCTGGGTTTTGGGTTCTGATCGAGGAAGGCCTTGGCGGTCAGGATGACGCCGTTCAGACAGAAACCGCACTGCGCAGCCTGCTCGTCGATGAACGCCTGCTGAATGGGATGCGGGCGCTCGATCGTGCCCAGCCCCTCGAGCGTCGTCACCTCCGCACCGTTCACCGCGCTGACCGGCGTCACGCACGAGCGAACGGCGCGCCCGCGCAGGATCACCGTACAAGCGCCGCACTGTCCGAGCCCGCAGCCGAACTTCGGACCGTTCAGCGCGAGGTCGTCGCTGAGGATGTACAGCAGCGGCGTCGAAGGATCCGCATCCACGGTGTGCGCGCGACCGTTGACGTTGAGCGTGATGGCAGCCAAGGAGTCCTCCTGAGCAAATTTCAGAGTTCAGAGTTCAGATTTCAGATTGCATTTCAGACTTCAGACTTGAGACTTCAGACTTCAGACTTCAGACTTCAAGTTGGCTTAACCGTAATGCCATTCGGAAATTCGCTGATGTGAGATTCCTCTTGTACTTTTCTCACGTAATCGGTACTTACCCTGGGGATGCGAACACATTCCCAGACCCGAAACCGACCGTCGCGTGGCCGCCGGCCGTCCCAGGTCCCGATGAAAAAGGGGCCCACCGGGTTTCTCGGCGCGTGGGCCGACATGGTGGGACCGGACTGGATGCCGACCCCGCTGCACCGCCGCGGGCGCAAACCGCGTGTCCCGATCACCCAACTGCTCCAAGCCCTGACGTTTCAT
>JACPZV010000503.1 GCA_016195295.1 Acidobacteriota bacterium | reverse complement strand
TGTCGCCAACAATCCCCATCTGAATGACGTCATCGTCGCGCCGCGCGGCCGGGGCCTGCGCGGTCTCACCGCAGACGTCGCGCTCGGCCGGCGGCGGCGGGCGTCGCGCTACGATCTCGCCATCGATTTTCACGGCGGACCGCGCGCGTCGCTCTTGACGTGGTTGAGCGGCGCGCCCGATCGGCTCGGCTACGAGATCGCCGGCCGCGGCTGGATGTACACGCGGCGCGTCGCGAGGCCGCGCGCGCTGCGGCCGCGGCATTCGGTCGAGAACCAGTGGGACCTGCTCGCCGCGCTCGGCATCGCGCCGCCGGATCGATCGGCGTTTCCCGTCGAGATGATTCCCGATCCGGGCGCGGCGACGTCCGTCGAGGCGCGGCTCGCCCAGGCCGGCGTGCGCGCGACCGATCCGCTCGTTGTCGTCCACGTGAGTGCGGGAAATCCGTTTCGCCGCTGGCCGCTCGGCCACTTCGTCGAGCTCGTGCGGACGCTGGCCGCCGAAGATCCCGCGCGGCGCATCATCATTACGTCCGGACCCTCCGAAGGGGACGCGGCGGCCCGAGTGATCGTGGAGGCGCGCGCGCGACTTGAAGCGTCAGCCGGGTCCGAAAGGACCCGGCCTACTGTTGGCGAATCCGAAGGGACCCGGCCTACAGATGTAGGGCGGGTCCTTCCGGACCCGCCTGGTCTGACGAGAGTCGACCCGGCTGAGCGTGTCGTGTCGTGTGGGGAGTTTTCGCTCGCGGAACTTCGCGCGCTGCTGGACCGCGCGACGCTCTACGTCGGTGGCGACAGCGGCCCGCTGCACATCGCCGCGACGACGCGCGTGCCGATCGTCGGGTTGTACGGACCCACGCTACCGGCGCGGTCGGCTCCGTGGCGCGATGAAACGCTGGCAAGCGAATCGGTGGACGTCGGCGCGCTGCCCTGCCGGCCGTGCGATCAGCGCGTGTGCGAGCCGGGAGACTTTCGCTGCTTGACGCGCATCACGCCGGATCAGGTTCTGCAGGCGGCGCGGCGCGCGCTCGTCCGGACGGAGCGCGGTTCAACCACTCCTCCCACGCCGTCGCGTTGAAGGGTCGGCTCGGGAGTGTCCGGCTTCAGCCGGACCGGATAAGATTGATGACGTGTCCAACGCCATCGCCCTCGACGCGCCGCACCCGGTGCGGGACGACCGGATCGAGTCCATCGGCGCCGGGGCACTGATCGCGATCGCGGGCGCCCTGCAGTTTTCCATCGCGGCGGCGCAGATTCTGCTCACCATCACGGTGACGTGCTGGCTCGGGCTGCTCTTCGTGCGTCGCGAGCGATTCGCGGCGCCGACGTTTTTCTGGCCGCTCGCCGTGTACGCCGGCGCCACGCTCGTCTCCGCGGTCTTTTCGTTCGATCCCCGCACCAGCCTGATCGACTGCAAGCAGCTCGTGCTCTTCCTGCTGGTGCCGCTCACCTACCGGCTCGTGACGGCCGAGCGCGCGTCGAAGCTGATGACCGTCGTGATCACCTGCGCCGCGATTAGCGCGGCGTTCGGCGTGATTCAGTACGGCATCCTGCACTACGACCAGCTCCAGCAGCGCCCGCAAGGCACGCTCGGCCACTACATGACCTACTCCGGCCTGCTGATGATCGTCATCGGCGTCGCCCTCGCGCGCGTGCTGTTCGGCAGCGGCGGGCGCATGTGGGCCGCGCTCGTCATCCCGGCGCTCGCCGTCGCCGTGGCGCTGACGCTGACGCGGGGCGCCTGGGTCGGCGTGTGCGTGGCGGCGGCGCTGATCTTCGCGCTGAAGGACTTCCGGCTGTTTGCCGTCCTGCCGATCGTCGCGGCGATCTTCTTTGCCGTCGCCCCGGGCTTGGTGATGCAGCGGTTCAATTCGATCTTCGACAAGAAGGATCCCAGCTCGATGGATCGCGTCGCGATGCTGCACGTCGGCGAGCGCATGATCCAGGCGCGCCCGCTCACCGGTGTTGGCCCGAACATGGTCCAGCCGCTGTACGCCGAGTACCGCGGGCCCGACGCGGTCAACAAGATCAATCCGCATCTGCACAACAACCTGCTGCAGATTGCCGCCGAACGCGGGCTGCCGGCGCTCGCGATTTGGCTCTGGTTCATCGTCGCGCTCGTTCGCGATCTGTGGAGGCGGTTCAGGTCGGGCGGTAACCAGTTCTACGCCGCCGCCGCGCTCGCCACGGTCCTCGCGCTCCTCACCGGAGGGCTCTTCGAGTACAACTTCGGCGACTCC
Organism: Acidobacteriota bacterium; assembly: GCA_016195295.1. Taxonomy (GTDB): domain Bacteria; phylum Acidobacteriota; class Vicinamibacteria; order Vicinamibacterales; family CAVVIG01; genus SRVP-36. The sequence goes on along the minus strand of JACPZV010000503.1, from coordinate 1,220 downwards.
GAAGTGCTCATGCTGTTTCTGATCATCTCGACGCTGCCTTCCGCTGCTGAACGCATCGGAAGTGTGAAGGCTCAAGGCTGAAGTCTCAAGACGCTGTCGTCTTCACACTTCAGCCTTCACACTTCAGACTTACTCATGCTCCCAAGTCTCTCTGCAGCGCGCGCGTCGGACCTGATCGCGCGTTTCGACAGACTTCCTATCCTCGTCGTCGGCGACGTCATGTTGGACCGCTTCATCGTGGGACGCGTGACGAGGATATCGCCCGAGGCGCCGGTGCCTGTCGTGCAGTTTCAATCCGAGTACCTGCGGCTCGGCGGCGCCGCCAACGTCGCGCACAACATCGCCGCGCTTGGCGGACGCCCGTCGCTCGTGGGTATCGTCGGCGCGGACGCGGCGGCTCGCAAAGTGCGCGAGCAGCTGGCCGCGGCAGGACTCAGCGTCGACGGCTTCGTGGAAGATCGCGAGCGGCCGACGACCGAGAAAGTTCGCATCGTCACGGAGCGGCATCAGCAGGTGGCGCGCGTCGACTACGAGCGCGAAGCCGATGCGTCCGGCGACGTCGAACGCGCAATCGTCGAGCAAGTAACGCGACTCGGACACGGCGCACGGGCGCTGATGGTGTCGGATTACCTGAAGGGCGCGATTACGCGGCCGGTGATCGACGCGTTACTCAGCATCTCGCGCGTGCCCGGCCGAAGCTCGGTGGCAATCCGACCGATCCCACTTCTCGTCGACCCGAAAATCCCCCATCTGGACTTCTACGCCGGCGCGACGCTGGTGACACCGAACCACCACGAAGCGGAGGCGGCCACGCACCGGCGCATTCGTACCGACGATGACGCGCGCGAGGCCGGACGAGATTTTCGGAAGCGCGCGCAATGCGCCGCCGCGTTGATCACGCGCGGCGAGCACGGCATGTGGGTGTCGGAGGAACGCGCCGAAGGATCCCTTCCGGCCGTCGGGCGCGAGGTCGCCGACGTCACCGGCGCGGGAGATACGGTCGCGGCCACCCTCGCGCTCGCGCTCGCCGCCGGCGCGACGCTGACGGAAGCCGCTGCGCTCGCCAATCACGCCGCGGGAATTGTGGTTGGAAAATTCGGGCCGGCAACAGTCAGCCGCGAAGAACTGCTTGCGGCTTTCACCATAGCAAGCTAAATCCGACGACGGCTCAAGACGGATCGGAATTTGACGCCGGGATCAGATCGTCGACCGGCATCGAC
>JACPZV010000502.1 GCA_016195295.1 Acidobacteriota bacterium | reverse complement strand
GCCGCGCCGGTGTTTCGCCGTGACCTGCGCGGCGTCGCGCACCGTGTCCGCCAGCCCGCCGACGGCGCGCACCACCGGCACCGTGCCGTAACGCAGGCTGTACATCTGATTGAGCCCGCAGGGTTCGAAACGCGACGGCATCAGGAACATGTCGGCGCCGCCCTCGATGAGGTGGGCGAGCGACTCGTCGAAGCCGATGCGCGCCGCGATGCGATCGCCGTGCGCCACCGCCAGCCGTGTCCAAAGACGTTGATAGCGATCTTCCCCTTCACCCAGCACGACGAACGTGGCATCGAGGTGAGGAAGCGTGTCGGCGAGCGCGGCGATGAGGTCGAAGCCTTTCTGATCGACCATGCGCGACACCATGCCGACAAGCGGCCGCGCCAGCGTCGCGCCGTCGGTCGGCAGACCGTAGCGCGCGAGCACCGCCGCCTTCGCCTCAGCCTTGCCGGACAGATCGGCGGCCGAGTACGGCGCTGGCAAGAAGGGATCGCGCTCCGGATCCCACGCGTCCGTATCGATCCCGTTGAGAATCCCGACGAGATCCTCGCCGCGACGCTTCAAGATGCCGTCGAAGCCGAAGCCGAACTCGGGCGTTTGAACTTCCTCGGCATACCGATGACTGACCGTGGTCACGAGATCGGCATCATTGATGCCGCCCTTGAGGAGGCTGACGCGCCCCCAGTACTCGAGGCGATCGGTGGTGAAATGATCCCAGCCAAGATCCAGCCTTGGCAGCCAATCAGGTTCGCACAGGCCTTGGTACGCGAGGTTGTGAATCGTGAAGACGCTCGGCGTCCGGCCGAGCACGGGATGCGACGCGTACACCGATCTCAGGTAGACGGGCGCGAGCGCCGCCTGCCAATCGTGCGCGTGAATCACCGAGAGTGTCACACCTCGTCTGGCGACGGACTCGAGCGCGGCGCGGACGAGCACGGCGAACCGCCGCGGGTTGTCGGGATAGTCGGTGCGGCCCTCACCGTAGAGCGCTTCGCGGCCGTAGAGCTCGGGACAATCGACGAGGATCGCCCGCGCGCCGTGCGCGAGCGGCGCGTCGAAGAAGCCGACGTCACGAGTCCAGCCCCCAACGCTTATCGGGAGGGTCTCCATCAGCGTGCCGGCCGAGATACCACGGTACTTCGGCAGCACAAGCGTGCTGTCCCATCCGACGCGCGCGAGTGCCGACGGCAACGCGCCGAGCACGTCGGCCAGCCCACCAGTTTTGGCGAACGGTTGCGCCTCCGATCCGATCATCAGAACGGACCGTGGCCGTTCCGCCGACCGGCCGCGTGATTTGAGCATCGCGCGCGAAGGGACCCGCGCTAGACGCCGGGCACCTGCAGCTCGGGCATGGGCGGCGCCGCGAACAGGCGCTGGCACGGCTTGGCGATCATGCGGGCCCAAGCCGCCGAGCGGTTCACGCGCGCGCTGTCGGTCGCGATCCCGGTGTTCGCGTACATCTGACGGTACAGCTTCGAAATCAACATGAACGCGAGGCGCGACTTGAGGGACGTCACGCACGTGGAACGCGCCCAAATGTTTCGCCAGTTGTAGAAGCGATCCCAGACGGCCTGCGTCCCCGCCCGGATGTCGTCTGGTGACATCAGCGGATGCGGCACGTACACCTTCGGTTGCTGGGCCTGCGGAATCAACCAGTGCCGCGTGATCGGAATGCCGGCGATGCGCGTCGGATCCGACTCCATGTTCTTTTCCCACGCGGCGAAGTCGACGGTTCCCGGGAACGGCGTCAGCATCAAGAACTGCGCGAACGTCACCCCCGACCGCTCGGCCAGCTGCGCCGTGAGGTCGAAGGTCTCGGGCCGATCGCTCGGCAGTCCAAAGATGAACGACGCGAGGACGTGCACGCCGTGATGGCGGAACGCGCGCAACCGATCGACGAGGTGCTCGCCGCTGAGGTTGAAGTCCTTGTAGACGTCCTTCAATCCTTCGGCCGTGACCGCTTCGACGCCGACCAGCGCGCCGCGAATGTGCGCGCGGTTCATCGCATCGAGGAATTGCGGGTCCTCGGCCGCTTCCATCGTGATCTGCGTGAAGAAGACCATGTCCTCGGGCAGCGCGGCCAGCCGATCCATCAGCTCGAAGCGCTCGGCGCGCATCGCCGTGAGCTCCTCAAGTCGCCCTTTGTCTTGTCGCCGCGCGGCCTTCGCGAGATCGTCGAGCGTGACGGGATAGAAATTGTCGTCGGCGAGCGCGATGAACCGGAATCCGAGCCGTCGCAACTCGACGATTTCTTCCACCACGGCATCGACCGTGCGCTGCCGCGGGCGCTGGCCGTCGGTCCTCCACACCGAACAAAACGAGCAGTGCTTCGGACATCCACGGACGGTCTGCACCGACGCCCACATGTACTTGTCGCGCGGAACCAGCGACCAGCGGGCCGGCTTGAACTCGCTGCCCTCCACCTTGCCCCCGTCATAGAGGGGCTGCGGCGCCTGACGTACACAGTCGGCCAGCACGGTCGCCCACACCATGTCGCCGTCGCCCTTCACGACCGCGTGCGCGGCGCCGAGCGTGGCGGCCTCTTCCGGGTACAGCGTCGCGTGAATCCCGCCGAACACGACGTACGCACCGCGCGCGCGCGCCATCTTGCCGATCTCGTAGCCTTGAAGAGCGTTGCCCGTATGGATGCCAATGCCAACGACGTCGCCGGCCGAAACCGTGTTCGGATTCCAAGGGTCCAGCGTTTCGTCCGTGATAATCGGGTCACCGTAGGATTCGGGTGTCGCGGCCGCCAGGACAAACAACCAACGGGGGGTAATCACCCCAACGCCGAAGGACAGCGCGCTGGGATTGATAAGGTGTACCTTCATTCGGACTCCTGACTCATGGGTTTCTCCTCCAGGCGAGGTCACTCATTCTGGCACAGGTCGGGTCCCCGCGCGCGCTCCAGTAGAATCCTCCCGTGACCGACCGCGCGACGCGCCCGACTCGCCCCGAACCTCCAGAAATAATGGAACTCAGGCAATTGAAGATCGCCCAGCCGGAACTGGTGTCGGCGGTCGACATGCAGATTGCGCTGATCGAGATGCAGCGCCGCGTCCAGTCACGCGTGCCATTGCCGTGGATTCAAATGGATCTCGAGTGGCTGCGAGCGCAGCATCGAGCCGGTCGGCCGATCGTGCGATTCCGCGACCTGCCCATCGACTGGACCGATTTCCGACTGGCGCTTCGTCAAACCGCCGACATCCTAAGGCGATTCGACGCACTCGAACGGGCCGACCACGACCAGATCATCGCGCTCGGACGCGAGGGCCACGCGCTCGAACCGCTCGTGGCCGATTGGTACGATCGCACGGCCGGGTTGCGCGAGGTCGACCCGGCAGCCGCAACCCAGGCGCCCGCGGGTCTGGATCACGTGCTGGTGCTCGCGCTGAGACCGTTTCTGGCGCGCTCGACCGAGTCCCTCGCCCAGCAGATCGATGTGTCGGGCTGGAGTCGCGGCATCTGCCCCTTCTGCGGATGGGAGCCCGATTTCGCCGTCATCACGCCGGGGGCCGACCGTCGACTCATCTGCGGCCGGTGCCTGGCCCAGTGGAATTTCGCGCCGCTTGATTGTCCGTTCTGCGGCAACGACGATCGCACGCAGGTTACGTCGTTCGCCACACGCGATGGCCGGTACCGTGTGTACGGCTGCGATGTCTGTCATCGTTATCTCAAGGCCTACGACGCCAGACACGCCGCGCGGCCGGTCATGGTGACAGTGGATTCGATTGCCACGCTGCCGCTCGACGCCGCGGCGATGCAGCGGGGGTATGCGTGAGAAGGGCTGAGGGCTGAGGGCTGAGGGCTGAGGGCTGATGCTACTGCTGGGGCTGCTGTGGCGCTTTGGGTCCGAAGATCGTCGGCGCCTTCGTCGTGAGCCACGCGAAAAGATTCTGCGTTTCCATGAATCGACCGGCATTGGAGCGCGCGCCCAGCACGACGACCGCCACCTGTGGTCCGCCTTCAGGCAGACGCAACAGCGTCGCCAGACAGTAGCCGGCTTTGGAGATGAACCCGGTCTTGCCTGCGCGAACATCGACGTCCGGCCGCCCGAGCAGATGATTCGTACTGTGGAACGTGATGACGCGACGGGTAGCCGTGCGTACCGTGTACTCCGGCGTCCGCATCACCGACGCAATCCGCTCGTCGTCTGACGCGTGCGTGATCAGCCGCGCCATATCGTAGGCGGACGAGATATTCTCCGTGAGAAGACACGACGGATCCCTGTAGTTGGTGCTCTCGAGCCCGAGCTCGGCGGCCTTCTCGTTCATCCGGAGCACGAAGCCTTCGGATCCGTACGGCGAGATGCGTGCGAGCGCTCGAGCGGCCGCGTTGTCCGACGCAATCAGCAGCAGGTGCAACAAGTCGTCTATGGTCACTTTGTCGTTCGCGCGCAATCGGGTGGTCGAGGCCTGAAACACGTCACCGCGCGTGACGATCACCGATTGCGAAAGGTCGGGATTGTTCTCGAGGAACACCGTCGCCGTCATGACTTTCGTAATGCTGGCGATCGAGCGCGGGCTTTGCGAGTTCGCTTCCCAGAGCACTTGGTTGGTGTCCGGGTTGTAGATAATGGCGGCGGCGGCCCTGACATCGGGGACGAGATCGCCACTGGCGTCGACCTTATATCTGGGGAGAATCGTGTCCGCCATCTCGCGCGCCGTCGAGACGGCCCGGGCACGAGCCAGCTTGGCTTTGCGCGTCTGCGCGCGTTCGGCGGAGTAAATCGGCGCGCGTGGCTTCGTCTTCGCAAGCGCGGCCGGCGTCGTCGCGAGCGCGGACGGACGGGCCGAAGTGGACCTGACCGCTTTGGCTGCCGGTTTTGAGGACTTGACTGGGGCGTTCGTCGCGGCCGCTGCCGGCGCCCCCGCGAGGGCGACAAGGCCGATGAACGCTGAAGCGATAATCCAGAAAAACGTTTTTCGATTCACCTGGAACGGCATTTTACCAGACAATTCATAGACCGCAAGGGGATTAGGGCGCTGCGGGTCCATCAGTACTATCGGCATTTCCACGGCGAGGATGAGAGGAGCCCATGACGGCGCGTGAAGCGGAGGAATACCGCGCACTCCGTGCCACGATTCGACAGCGCGGTACGGCGCGAATCTGCCTCTTCCTCGCGGGCCTTATCGCGTGGGCCGGCCTCGCGCTGGGTACGGCCGCGCTGACCTCGACGCCGACCGCGACTTGCCTGCCATTGCTCATTTTGGCTGCGACATTCGAAGCGGTCTTCGCGCTTCACGCCGGCGTGGAGCGCGTAGGCCGCTACCTTCAGGTCTTCTACGAAAGCGAAGCTGAGGCGGGGTGGGAGCGCATAGTCATTGCGTTCGGCCGTCCGGCTGGCGCCGCGACGCCCGATCCGTTGTTCGTCGTGCTCTTTCTGCTGGCAGCGCTGTTCAACGTCGCGCCCGTGGCGATTGTGCAGCCGACGCCCGTGGAGCTGGTCTTCGTCGGCGGCGCACACGCGCTGTTCGTCGTGCGCCTCGTCCTCGCGCGCGCGACGGCGGCCAGACAGCGCGCGATCGACCTCGAACGTTTTCAGCGGATCAAACGCGGCG
>JACPZV010000501.1 GCA_016195295.1 Acidobacteriota bacterium | reverse complement strand
TCGCAGCGCGGGAATCGGCGGGATGACGCCGCGGTTCGCGGCCATGGCTGCCTGATGCGAAATGATCGTGCGCGATCGGCCGAGCATCGCGATTTCAGAATCGTCGACGTACCGGCAGTGCGCCGCGAACAGCCGCGGACCGAGGAAGCCGTGCTTATCGAGAAACGCCGCCGGGCGAAGACCATGGAATTTCAGCATGAACTCGCACTCGGGGGTGCTCTGGTTCAAGTGGATCGTGTAGCCGAGGTCGTGTTTCTCAGCGAAGGCGCGGACGGCCTGCAGCAGCTCGGGCGATGAAGTCTCGGTCAGCGCGGCTGCCGGGAAGACGCTGATGCGTCCCTGGTTCTTGCCGTGCCAGGTCGTGAACAAGTCGTTGATGCGCTGCAGGCCCTCATCTCGCAGCCTGGGTGAGAATCTGGGGGCTTCACTTCTGGCGAGTCCCTCCGGCGACATCGGGCCGGCCACATTCTCGCTGTCGCGGATGGACTCCGCGAACACGCAGCGCAGGCCGGTCTGCGCCAACGCCGCCGCCGAGCGGCCAATGCCGCCGGCATTCTCCACGATGGTTGTCGTCCCGGTCCGAATCGCTTCCAACGCCGCGACGGTGACCATCAGCGTGTTCTCCTCGCCCTGAAGGAGACTGGTGGGCTGGATGGCGAGGCGCGCGGAGTTGGGGAATCCGAAGTCCTCGTTGAAACCGCGGGCGAGGACCGCCGCCATGTGCGCGTGACAGTTGATGAGGCCCGGGAAGAGCGCCTTTCCCCGTCCGTCGTAGACCTCGGCTCGAGGATACGTCCTGAGGATCTGATCGGTCAGTCCGATCGCCGCGATCTTGTCGCCCTGAACCGCGAGCGCCACGTCGTCGTGAACCGCATCGGCGGTCACGACCGTTGTGTGCGAGAAGACGACCGTCGTACTCGGCGCCTGCGCCTGGAGGACGCCTCGCTCGAGGAGGAGCGCGGCGGCGCCGGCGCCCGCGCCGGCAAGCACTTCACGCCGACTGAATGTGCCTGGCATAAATCACCTCGCCGGGATACTTTATCTGACCGAACCACAATCCCGACATTCCATCACAAATCACGCACGATCGTTGGCTCGCCCCGTCATCGCCACGAAACAGGCGGGATAATCGACTCCTTGGAGGAGGGCAGCATGGGTCAAGCACTTGACGACAGGGCGTTGGACACGCTTTTCCGCGAAGCGCGCTCGTACGCGAAGTGGCAGCAGCGCCCTGTGACCGATGAGGTGCTGCGGAATCTCTACGACTTGCTCAAGTAGGCACCCACAAGCGCGAACGCGGCTCCTGCGCGCTTCGCCTTCCTCCGGACTCAGGAAGCCAAGGAGCGGCTCCGCCCGGCGCTCGCGCCGCTCAATGTGGAGAAGACGATGACCGCGATGCAATTAATCTTCGACCGTCGTGTCACGCGCCTACCCCAGGCCGCTTCCGCACCCGTGTCTTGACCGAGGGCGTCGTGCCCTCGCTCCACGTGCAGTACAAAAAGTCCAAGGTCAAGCAGTACCACAAAGAAGGCCAAGCGCTCCGGCTCCACGGCCTCATCGAACGCGTCCCCGACAGCCATCGGTACCGCATCACCGACCGTGGGGCCACAACCGCGATGTTCTACGTGCGCCTCTATGCGCGCGCGCTCCGCCCAGTGGCCTCCCTGCAACCCTCAGGCTCCGCTCGCGGCCACCAGGCATTCGATCGTCTCGACGCGGCGCTCGCCAATTTTCTCGACGAGGTCAAACTTGTCGCCTGAAAAACTTGACTCAAACAGTCATACTTCTTGCGGTCAAGACTCCTAGTGCAACGAGTTTGCCGACGGGCGGATCCTCAGATTTGGCCGTTAATCACTGGATTTTGCCAGAATGCGGTGTGCGCGTGTGCGGATCACGCGTGCGCGGCAGCCGGTGTCCGGCAAACCGCACACGGCCGCGGCGCCCATCTTTGGAAGGGGCGGCGGTGGGGTCTCGCGGCGCTGATACTCAGTCCGGCGGGCCATGGCTTGGGCCTGAACCGCGTCGCTGAATCGATTCCCCAAGCCCGTGCCACTCGAGGCGTCGGTACAGCGCTCGCCGACTAAGACCAAGCAGCTTCGCAGCGGCCTTCTTGTTTCCGGCCGTGGTCTCGAGCACCTTCACGATCTGCTCCCGTTCCACGGTCGCAAGGCCGCGGGTGTTTGCCGCCTCGATCGGGACGTCTTCCGGCGGCACCGGACACGGTGGAGTTGCCGATTCTGCAGTATGTCCGGCAGGCGACAGCTCCCGTTCTGTGATCAATTGACCCTCGGACAGGATGCATGCCCGCTCGATGACGTTGCGAAGCTCGCGGACGTTGCCGTCCCAGCGCCGATCGAGGAGCACACGCTCGGCGGTGGGCGTAATCCCGATCACGCGCTTTCGCAGACGTGCGGCCGCGTCGCGCACGAAGGCGGCGGTGAGATACGGTATGTCTTCACGACGCTCTCGAAGCGGCGAAAGATGCAGCTCGACGACGTCGAGGCGGTAGAGTCGAGGCGGTAGAAGAGATCGCTGCGGAATCGCCCAGCTGAGACCTCGGCGCGAAGGTCACGGTTCGTCGCCGCAAAGACCGCAACATCGACTTGACGGGGCTCGAGCGAGCCCACACGTTGCACCTCCCCGAGCTCGAGAACGCGTACAGCTTGCCTTGAACGCCAAGCGGGAGTTCGCCGACTTCGTCTAGAAAGAATGTGCCGCCGTCCGCGGTCTCGAACATGCCAGCCTTGTTCTCCGCCGCGCCGGTGAAGGCGCCGCGTACGTGGCCGAAGAACTCCGTCTCGAACAGCGTCTCGACGACGGCAGAGCAGTTCACGGCGACCAAGCGGCGCTCGCGCCGTTGGCCCAACTTGTGGAGCGCTCGCGCCGCCAGCTCTTTTCTAGTACCGGTCTCGCCGGTAATGAGAGCGTTCCTCACGTGCGGCGCCAATCGCCGAATGAGGTTGAACGTCTCCTGCATCACGGCGCTGCGGCCGATCATCCCGTAAAACTCGAACCTCCGGGCCAGGTCACTTTCCATTTTCAAAAGGCGCTGGCGGCGCTCCACTTGTTTGTGGACGCCCAGCAAGAGCTCTTCGAGCCGATCGAAGTCAATTGGTTTACACAGGTAATCGATGGCTCCGAGCTTGATCGCTTCCACAGCGCTGTCGATCGTGGCAAAGCCCGTCATGAGGGCAACCTCACAGAGCGGCGCGATCTCGCGGAATTGTCGGAGCACGTTCAGGCCGTCAACGTCCGGCATTCGAAGATCGATGAACGCCAGGTCGGCAGGGTGTCGGCGTAGTTGCTCGATGGCGGCATGTCCGCTCGAGAAGGCGAGCGCGTCGAAGCCCGCGCGATCGGCGAACCGCTCGATCACGCCGCGCACGCCGGGCTCGTCGTCAACCAGCAGCAGCAGCGGTCGTCGGTGGACGTCTGGCCGCGCGTTGGTTTTCATCACCCGGCTTCGCCTCGGACGAGCAACACCAGCTGGCCCTCAGTGGCGCTCCCCGACCGC
>JACPZV010000533.1 GCA_016195295.1 Acidobacteriota bacterium | reverse complement strand
TGATCGATCGTCACGTTGGCCGGCGCAATCAGAATCTGAAACAGCCGGCCATTCCCGCCCCAGTTCGCCGCGTTGACGTCGTCGAAGAGATTGTTCTGAACCAGGATGCGCTGCTCCTGCTGGCTCGGTTGAAGGTTGTCCTCTCCGAGGATGTTCACGCCGTTGGCGACGTGACGCACGACGTTGTGGGTAAAGGTCACGTCCTGAACGATCGACCACGGCGCGGTGCCGTCCTGGTTACGAACGGTGAACAGGATGGAGTACCCGTTCTGGGCCTGCGGCCAGTTGTGCTCGAAGATGTTGCCGTCCACGAGCACGCGTTGCGCGTTTTTGAGCTCGAACAGGTTCTTCACGGTCCACGGCGTGCCGGCGTACGCGGGATTCCCCTGCATCCACGTCAGCGGCTTGAAAAAGTAGTTTCCGCGAATCTCGATGTCCGAGGGCACGAGGTTGGCGATGGCCGGATCGGCGCCGCCGAACAGAATGTTCTCGGTGGACGCCTCGAGGTAGTTGTTGACGATCTTGAACGGGCCCGGCCCGTTCCAGCCGCAAATCGCCTGTGAGTCGAAGCCGTTTTCGTGGATGTCGGAGATGTAGGAATTCACGATCGCGGTCGAGGCGCTGTTGACCGCGAACCCTCGCGCGATGTTGACCGTGCTGTTGCCGTGCACGTACACGCGGTCGAACGTCAGCGCGTAGGGCACCTGCGTCAGCGACGTCTGCGCCGCTGAGTCACCGAGCGTGACGAGCCCGTAGTTCAGCGAGACGACGCTCGTCACGGTGAACTCGATGCCCACGAACCTGAAGTGGTGCGCGCCGGGCGCCGTCATCAGCGCGGGGCTCGTGCCGTTGCTCACGATCTTCGGCATCACCGAGGCGTACGCCGGCGTGATGCGCGTGCCGTAGGGCGGGAGGCTGCTGTCGGGCGCCGACGTGCGCACCGTGATCCAGCCCGACCCGCTTTTGACCGGCAAGGTGAACGGTCCCGTATAGACCGCGCCGGCCTGCAGCGTGATTTGATCGCCCGGTTGCGCCGCGTTGAGCGCCGCCTGAAAATCACCGCCGTTCGCCACGGCGATCGTCGCGCCGGTGGGTGCGATCGGCGTGGTATCGAGAAACGATTGCGGCGGATGCGGCAGCGTCGCCGCGCGCGCACTCGTCGGATGGAGCACGCTGAGAATGGCCAGGGAACACTGCACGAGAAGCAGACGAAGGCGGAAAACACACGAGTATCTGGGGCCGCGCACACTCATAGAACCTCCCGGAGAACCTCTTCGCCCCCACGAAGAGAAACTCAGGAAAAACTCCGCCACTTGTCGTGACGGGTCGCGGGAGGACGTAGCACGGACTGTGCCACACATCAGTCTTCAGAAAACTCGGCGATCCAACAATCAGTGAGGCTTTGTGATTACGTCTTTGTCAGCGCGGTACGCAGAATCGCGGTGGATGTAAGTACTGTCGCGACTGAATGTAGTTGTGACGTGGACAACTGAAAACAAAAAAAAGCGCTACGGTTGCACCATGCCGTGGCGGATCGCGTAGCGCACGAGACCGGCGGTGTGATGGATGCCGAGCTTCTGCATGATGCGCGCACGATACGATTCAGCCGTTTTCGCGCCGACGCTGATCAGCTCGGCGATTTCTTTCGTGGTCTTGCCTTCCGCCACCAACTGCAGCACCTGTCGCTCGCGCGCGGTCAGCGGATCGATCGGCACCTCGATCTTCTTGAGATACGCGTCGACCACGGTGCTGGAGATGCCCGGGCTGAGATAAATTCCTCCGCGATGCACTTCCCGCACGGCCTGCGCCAACTCGAGCGACGCCTGCGTCTTGAGCACGTACCCTTTGACGCCGGCGCGGAGCGCTTCGAGCACGTACCGGTCCTCGTCGTGCATCGTCAGCATGAGGCACTTGGTGCGGGGCGAGACTTTGACGATTTCGCGCGCGGCGTCCAACCCGTTCAGCGCCGGCATCGTCACGTCGAGAATGGCCACGTCGGGCTGCGTCGCGGCGGCGGCCTTCACGGCCTCCTGCCCGTTCGACGCTTCGCCGGCCACGTTCATGCCCTCGCGCTCGAGCAGCCCACGCAAGCCCTCCCGAACGACGGTGTGATCGTCAGCGAGCAGAACGTGAATCGCCATCGGTGCCTCCGAGAGGAACGCTGAGAAGTAGTTCGGTGCCCTCGCCGGGCGCCGTCACGAGCCGGTGAGTGCCGCCCAGGGCGTCGATGCGCTCGCGAATGGCGATGAGGCCGAGTCCGCGCTGGGCGCGCTTCGCGCCCAGCGCGGCTACATCAAACCCGGTGCCATTGTCCCGCACCGTGCAGTGAAGCACGGACTCCGACTGGCGGACCTCGACGACAACCTTCGAGGCATGGGCATGTTTGGCCACGTTCGACAACGCTTCCTGGACGATGCGATACACCGCAACCTCGACGGCGCCAGGCGGACGTCCCTCGGTCGATCCGCTCACGGCGATCGGAATCCCGATGCGGTTGGAGACGCCGTCTGCCAGGAATTCGAGCGCGGGCATCAGCCCGAGATCGTCCAGGACCGGTGGGCGCAGCTCGTGGGACAGGCGCCGCAGCTCGGAGGCACATTGCCGGAGCGGCGCCCGGATCTTTTCAAGGCGATCGCGGACGTGGGCCGGCAGGCCGAACGCGACCTCGTCCACCGCGAGGTCGACCGAGACCAGCAGCTGCGCCGCCTCGTCGTGCAGCGCGAGGGCGATGCGATGCACCTCCGCCTCGAGCGTCTCGTTCAAGCAGCGTAACGCGACGCTCGCGTCCCGGCATTGCCGCTGCGACATCTCGAAAGGCGAGAGCACCTCGAGGAACAGCGTCTGGCCGAGACGCAGCACGCGCTCGCGGTCTTCCGCGGTGACCTGGCGCAGCACGACCGAGAGCGCCTTCTGGTGCAGCTCCGCCATCTGCAGAATCCCGCATTCGGCGTTCAAGGCGCGCCGGCCGAGCTCGTACATGCGGTGCAAGCAGGTTTCGTCTTCGTCGGTGAGGTACGCCCTCAGCACCGACGCGTAGTCGTGAGCCAGGCCTTGCAAGGCTCCGTTCATGATCGTCATCCGCAGTAGCGCGCCGTCACGACTAGTGCGTCGTCGGTGTGCGTCGCATAGGCGGCGAGAATGCGGTCGCTCATGCGTTGGGGGTGCTCGATGGCATGGAGTCCGCGCCAGAAGCCAATGCCCACGCCGTCGGTGACGAGGATCAGCGTATCGCCTCGCGTGACTTGAAGGATGGCGGCGGCCAGCGGCGGCAGGTGATGGCCGACGACGCCGCCACGCAACAGAAGCATCTCGGAGGCCGGGCTCGCCGTGCTGTCGGCCCGCAGCAACAACCCCTCGACGTTCCCCACACCGGCCCACGCCATCGTCTGATCGGCGGCATTGAACGACGCGAGGCTCATGACGACGCCGCGCGTGTGCCGCAGGGCCTCGTGGCAGGCCCGAATGATCTTGATCACCGACTCGTGGGCGCAGGTCTCAATCGCGCGCGCCGCCTCGGCGGCCGCGACGGCGGCCTCCTCGCCGTGCCCGATGCCGTCGATGACGGCGACGAGCATGCCGCCGTCGTACGGCCGGATGACGTGGCGGTCGCCGAGGACCGATTGCCCGTGCAGCGTCGACACCGACACGCCCCACTCGAGCAGCGAGCGCGCTACGTTCTCCATTTCAGCACCGTCACGCGTGTGCCCTTCCCGGGCGCCGACACGATCTCGAACTCGTCCATCAGTCGCTTGACGCCGGGCAACCCGAGGCCGAGGCTGCCCGATGTCGAGTACCCGAGCTGCATCGCCTGCTCGAGGTCCGCAATGCCCGGCCCGTCATCGCCCGCCACGATCTTGATGCCGTGGCGGTTTGCGTTTTCGACGATCTTCAGGATGATTTCGCCGGTCTTGGCGTACAGCACGATGTTTCGCGCCAGTTCCGAAATGGCGGTCGCGATCAGCGTGGCCTCCGCCGAGGCGAAGCTCGACGCGGCAGCCATCGCCCTACCCTTCTGGCGAGCGACGACAATGTCACTGTCCGAACGGATTTGAACTCTGGCATCTGCCCCCAGCACTGAGATGCCAGAACCTTGCGTGCTCATTTCGTTCGTCGTGGTATTGCCGATCCAAGTTTCGTGCTAGATCCGGCTTTCTTGCTATTCAGGTAGGCGATACCCTCCTCGAAATCGAGGCGTGTCACGACTTCTTCGAGCGTCAGGCCCAACTGGACCATGGAGAACGCCACCTCCGGCTGGATGCCGACGATGACCGTTTCGGCCCCTCGCAACCGAATCATGTGGGCGATGTCGCGCAAGGTGCGGGTGGCGAACGAGTCCATCACGTCGAGGGCGGTGACGTCCACGATCACGCCGCGCGAACGATATCGGCCCACGTGCTCGACCAGCACGTCTCGCAACTGCAGGAGGTCGGCATCGGTCAGCGCCGACTGAATCGACGCGATCAGGTACTCCCCCTGCTTGAGGATCGGGACTTCCATCAGGAGAGCCTATGCCTTCTGCTGAATAATCTGCTGCTCAATCGATTCGATCATGGGCACGACCTTGTAGCCGAGCAGGCGTTCCGCTTCTTCGATGCCGCCCTGGAGGTCGCCCACGGTGTTCATCTTACCGAGGTCCACGCCGATGTTGACCAGGGTCTGCGCGATCTCGGAAGACAGGCCAGTGACGATGACCGTGGCGCCGAGGAGCCGGGCCGCCTCAACGGTCTGCACCAAGTGGTTGGCGACCTTCGTGTCGATCGTCGGCACGCCGGTGATGTCCATGACGACCACCTTCGCGCGGTTCAGACGGATGCCCCGCAGGAGCTGTTCGGTCAGCTGCCGGGCGCGCAAGGGATCGATCACGCCGATGATGGGGAGAATCAGCAACCGTTCCCGGACCGGCAGCACCGGCGTCGACAGCTCGCGGATGGCTTCCTGCTGCTCGCGGATGACGCGCTCGCGCTCCTGCACGAAGCCGACCGACACGGTCACGGCGATCCGGTTCGCCGCGGGCTCGTAGGCGTCGAGGACGCGATTCAGGAGCGCGAAGTCCGCCTGGTATTTCTTGAACAGGGAGCGCGCCAGCACGTCGCGCAGCAGCAGCACGATCCCGACGACTTCGTTGGTCTGGACGCCTCGGGGAATGATGCGTTCCGACAGGTTGCGCGCGTAGGCGAGCAGCGCCTCGACGCTGCCCGTCTCGAGCACGTCCACGTAGTTGTCGTAGATGGACGTCGCTTCGGCGAAGATTTCTTCCTTGCTCATCGCCGTCAGTAACTGCGCCTCCGTGATGCGGCGCGCCCATTCTTCGCGCAGCTGCGTCCGGTTCTCGCGGAGGTGCGAGACGAGCGCACGCAGAAGTTCTAATGTGGCTTCTGGAACAGCGGACTGGGCGTCAATCGGATCCATAACTCAGTGTCCTCATCCTGTACGAAACAATTCGACACACACCGTCTCGATCGATCCGGACTTCGCGAGTAAGCGTGGAGGGGAAACGCCGCGCTTCTGCAGCTTGGAGTGTGCGCCGCTCGTTCGCCGGACACAAGTAGGAAAACATAGCGAAGAGCATAGGGAAAACATGGCGCCGCGACCGCGCACGAATTTCGCGTCCACGGTCTTGACTCGGCATACCGCAGCCCGTACGCTGATGTTGCTTCCCTTCTGGCGCCCCCCCGCGCCTCGCGTGAACATGCGATCACGACTGGCTGCGATCATTCTCATCGCCGCGGTGTATCTGGCCGCGGCGAAATTTGGCTTCACGATGGCGTTCACCGCCGAGCAGGTGACGCTCGTCTGGCCGCCCACGGGCTTCGCGCTCTCCGTTCTGCTGCTGTTCGGCCGGCATCAGTGGCCGGGGATTCTGCTGGGGGCCTTTCTCGCCAACGTCACCTCGCACGAACCCGTGATCGTGGCGATCGCCATCGCCGGCGGGAACACGCTTGAAGCCGTGATCGCCACGTGGCTGCTGCGCCGCTGCGTGCAGATCGGCGATTCACTCGACAGCGTGCGCCATGCGCTCGGACTGGTCGTGTTCGGCGCCCTGGTCAGCACCACGGTCAGCGCGACGATCGGCATGGCGAGTCTCTGCCTGGGCGGCGTGCAACCGTGGAGCACGTTCGGTTCGTTGTGGTGGACGTGGTGGCTCGGTGACGCCGCCGGCGACCTCCTGGTCGCGCCGGCCTTCCTGACGTGGCGGGCGTGGAGAAATCTCCGGCGGGACGGACGCGCCATTGAAGCGGGACTGCTCGCGATCGGCCTCGCGCTAACCAGCGCGGGAGTCTTCGGCGGACGGTTCACGGCAGGCGCAGCCGTGTACTACGGGCTCGAGTACACCGTGTTTCCGCTTCTCATCTGGGCCGCGATTCGCTTCGGCGTCGCCGGCGCGGCCATCGCCAACATCGTGACGTCCACCATCGCGATCTCGGGCACGGTGCATGGCTTCGGACCTTACACGGCCGGCAACGTCGCCGATCAGCTCATGCTCTTGCAGGTGTTCATGGGCGTCGCGGCCGCGACCGGACTCCTGCTGGGCGCCGCCATCTCGGAGCAGACCGCCGCCTCCCGTCGTCGGGACGCGGAGCACGCCGTGACGCAGGTCATCGCCTACGCCGAGAACGAGCAGCACGCGACCAGCCGGATCCTCGACGTCATCAACACCGATCTCGACTGGGACGTGAGCCTGCTGTGGTACATCGATCGCGAAGCCCAGTGCCTGCGCTGTGCCGAGGTGCGGCGCCAACCCGGCCGGACGTTTCCGGAGTTCGAGCGCATCAGCCAGACGCGCACGTTCGCTGCCGGCGAAGGGTTGCCCGGCAGCGTCTGGGCACGCAACGCGCCGCAGTGGATCGAGGACGTGCTGCAGGTCGAGCGCTTCCCCCGCCTGCGGGCCGCCGCCGTCGAGGGCCTGCACGGCGCCTTCGCCTTTCCGATCACCGTCGGCGGCGACGTCCTCGGCGTGTTCGAGTTTTTCTCTCGATCGGTCCGCCGTCCGGACGCCGATCTGCTGCGGATGCTGTCCAGCGTCGGCGCGGCGGTCGGCCAGTTTCTCGCGCGAAAGAGGGTCGAGCAGGAAATCCGCTACAGCGAGGCGCGCAAGGCCGGCATGCTCGAGGCGGCCCTCGACTGCATCATCACCATCGATCACGAAGGCCGCGTGGTCGAGTTCAATCCGGCAGCCGAGCGGACGTTCGGCTACCGGCGGCGGGAAGTCCTGGGCCGGGAAATGGCGGAGCTCATCATTCCCGAGCGTCAGCGCGCCGATCACCGCCAGGGGCTGGCGCGGTACCTCAAGACCGGCTCCAGCAGCGTCGTCGGCCGGCGCCTCGAGATGACGGCCATGCGCGCCGACGGTACCGAATTCCCGGTGGAGCTATCCATCATCGAGATTCCATGGGACGGACGTCCAATGTTCACGGGGTTTCTGCGCGACATCACCGAGCAGAAACACATGATGCAGCAGCTCGCGTTCCGCGCGTCGCACGACGGCTTGACGGACTCGTTGAACCGTCCCGCGTTCATGGAGCGGCTGCGGGACGCGGCCACCCGCACCAAGGTTGGCGATAGCGGCGGCACCGCGGCCGTGCTGTTCACGGACCTCGACCAGTTCAAGGCCATCAACGACACCTATGGCCATGTCGTCGGCGATCGTCTGCTGGTGGCCGCCGCGCGCCGGTTGCGCCGCTGCGTCCGGCCGGGCGATACGGTCGCGCGCTTCGGCGGCGATGAGTTCGCGGTGCTTCTGGAAAAACTGGGGGACCCCTCGGAGGCCTCGGTCATCGCCGAGCGCATCAAGCAAGCGCTCGACGAGCCGTTCGAGCTTGACGGACGCCGGGTGTCGCTGACGGCGAGCATCGGGATCGCGCTGAGTGCGCCCGGCGGCAGTTCAGCGGAACATCTCCTTCGGGCCGCGGACGCGGCGATGTATCGCGCCAAAGCGGCGGGCCATGGACGCATCGTGAGCGCCCGATGACGCTCGCTCCGGGATCGATCTCAGCAAGAACAAGCGGACTGCGGAGTTTGCCGGCGGCGGCGCGACCCGGTCGGTTCAGGAAGTGCGCGCGGGCGACTCGGCGCTCTTGCGCTGCATCTCGATCTGCCCGCGCAGGATGGAACACCAGTCTTTATGATCGGCAATCGGCATCCCGCATTCGACGCAGATTCGCACGCGGGTCTTCGGGGGTTCGGTGGGTTTGCCCAACAGCCGTTTCAACAATGACATGCCGCCTCCGGATGGGAACCCTAAAGGTGTTGTCGCGTTAGACGGATGGACCGGGTGTTTGGTTGCGTGCCGGTGGTGTTTGTTGGTCACTCCTGGCGCAGCGCGACGATGGGATTGATTTCGGTCGCACGCTTCGCTGGCAGCCAGCACGCCACGGTCGCCACAAGGAGCAGCAGCGCCGGGACACCCGCGAAGACCGGCAGGTCGATCACGCCCCGCAGGAGATGGAGATCGACGACGAACATCAGCAGCCACCCCACCGCGACGCCGACACCGATGACGCGCAGGCTCTCGCCGACGATCTGCCCCACGACGCGTCGCGCCGGCGCGCCCAGCGCCAGGCGGACGCCAATCTCCGTCGTCCGGCGGGACACCGTGTACGACACGACGGCGTAGATGCCAATCGCGGCAAGCGCCAGCAGCAGCGGGCCGAGCACGACGAACATCCGCGCGGGAATCCGCCGCAGGAACAGGTTCTTCTCGACGTGTTCGGTCAGCGTCCGCACGTCGTACACCGGCAACGTCGGATCAAGCTCGCGCACGAGACGCTCGACGCTCGGCGCCAGCAGGTACTCGGCGCCGACCCGCGTACGCAGGTGAATCTGTCCGAGCGCCGAAGGACGATCGCGGTACGAGAAGTAGATCACGGGCGTCGGCGGTTCGCCGAACGACTCGCTCAGTGAATTGCGCACGACGCCGGCGATGAAGTAGCGGCGATCGCGATTCTCGAGGCGGCGGCCGAGCGCCCCGAAGACATTGGCGAGCGTAGCGCCCCCGCCGCCATCGACAAAGCGGCGAACGAATGCCTCGTTGACGATGACCTGCGCGGGCGCCACCGTGTCGGTCAGATCCGCGAAGTCCGTTCCGGCGCGCAACGGGATCCCCATCGTCCGGA
>JACPZV010000042.1 GCA_016195295.1 Acidobacteriota bacterium | reverse complement strand
GCGGATCGGCCGGCCGAACAACAGATCGCCTTTGCCGTCATCGAGCAGCGCATCCCAGTGCATCAACTTCGGGAACGTCAGACCGCGCAGTGTGCTGCTCAGCACGTCGGGTAACACATCGACCGTCGTCTTCCCGCGCTGGCGCTTCCTGAACGCCAGGTACTCGCCCTTCGGCGTCTGCACGCGTTCGAGCGAGGCGACGTCCACGCCCTGCTTGGCCGCGAATCCGGCGGCGGCCGGCGTCGGCGTCCCGTCGGGCTTGAAGCCCGCGGACACGGGCGGACCGTTGACCACCTCCTCGAGATCCGTCTGGCGCTCGGGCACGCGAGTGACGCACGCGGTCAACCGACGCGGCGTGCTGTAGGTTTCCGCCGGCGACTCGGGCGTCAGGCGATGCCCGCGCAGCGTCGCTACGATCACGTCGCCGATCTGATTGGTGAGGCCCGGCAGCCAGCTCGCCGGCAACTCCTCGCACCCGATCTCGAGCAGCAACTCGCGATCCATCACAAACCCTGGGGCACGGCGTACGGATCGGCGACGGGCGTCATGCCCTCGACGTAGGCCTTCGCGATTCCGACCGCAAGCTGACGATTGCGCAGGATGAACGCTGTCCGCTCGGTGACGCCGATGCTGTTGCTCGAATCGAGAATGTTGAACAGGTGCGAGCACTTCAGGCAGTGCTCCAGCGCCGGCCAGATGAGCTGCGCCCGCAACAGCGCCTGCGTGAGCGTGTAGTAGCGCTCGAATAGATCTCGATGGAACGCGCCGAAGTCCGCGTTGCCCAAGTCCACCTGCCCGAACACGTACTTCGACTGCTCGACTTCTTCACGCAGCCTGACCTCGCTGTACTTCACGCCGGGCGCCCACTCGATGTCGAACACGCTGTCCACGCGCTGCAGCACCATCGCGATCCGCTCGAGCCCATAGGTGAGCTCGGCGGAAATCGGCGACAGCTCGATGCCGCCCGCCTGCTGGAAGTACGTGAACTGCGAGATCTCCATGCCGTCGAACATCACCTGCCAGCCGATGCCCCACGCGCCAAGCGTTGGCGATTCCCAGTTGTCCTCTTCGAAGCGGATGTCGTGTTGCCGCGGGTTGATGCCGCACGCCTCCAGGCTGTCGAGGTACATCTGCTGCACCTCATCAGGCGCCGGTTTGAGAATGACCTGAAACTGATGGTGCTTGTACAGACGATTCGGGTTTTCGCCGAACCGGCCATCCGCCGGACGACGAGAAGGCTGGACGTAGGCGACATTCCAGTGCGCGGGCCCCAGCACACGCAGGAACGTCTCCGGATGCATCGTCCCGGCGCCGACCTCGACGTCGAGCGGCTGCTGCAGCGCGCAGCCGCGCGAGGCCCAGAAGTCGGAGAGCTTGAGGATCAGGTCCTGAAATGTCACTGGCGCTGGAGCCCTCTGAGATCGCGGAGTCCACGGAGCCAAGAGAGCCACGGAGACACGGAGACTCCGAGAAGTACTTTTCTCTGTGTCTCCGAGTCTCGGTGGCTATTCTCTCTCGGTGAACTCATCGCGCTCCGTGTCCTCCGCCACCAATCATGTCTTTTAAGACCCGTACCGACCTCAAATCTTTCTCAAGATGCCTCGCGATCAACGCGCGATGCGCCGCCTCCAGTTCGCCCAGCGTTCGCTTCGACACGGCGAGGTCGTTCAACCCGTACGGGCTGACGGTGCGCGCGGCCGCGAGAAACGCCTGTGCACCTTCCGACAACGTCGGGTCCGGCTCGTACACCCCCTGCAGCCGCAGCAGCCAGTACTCGAAATAGCGCGCCAGCCGCTCGGTCGGCACCCCCACGGCGAGCGCATCGACGATCGAGGCCCCCAGCCGAAACAGCGTCTCGTTTGGGTCCGCCTCCTGCGCCCACTCGTCTATCAGCTCGGCGAAGTACCCGACGTAGCCGAGCGCATCGGCGTCGACGGCCGCCAGCGGCGATCGGACAGGCTCGACGTAGTGCAGACTCACCAGCTCGCGACGCTCGCGCTCCATGTACCCGACCCGCCCGTAGGTCATGGGCTCGAGCGCGCCGCCGAACCGACGGCGGCTCTGCCGCGCGTTCTTCGCCACGCCGCGCTTCTTGCCGCGGTCGCGGGTGAGAAACACGACGATGCGATCCGACTCGCCGAGCTTATAGGTCCTCAGAATCAGCGCGTCGGTGGTGTAGAGCGGCATCAAAGGGCGAGGCCTGCAGCCGAGCCAAGGGCCCACATCGTACTACAGGCCCATGTCCTTCAGCAGGCGCTCGTCCTCGCGCCAGCCGGACTTCACCTGCACGTGGAGGTCGAGAAACACCCGCACGCCGAAGAATCGCTCGAGGTCCTCTCGCGCGGCGGTGCCGATCCGCTTGATCATCTCGCCGCCCCGCCCGACGACGATCGGTTTCTGCGACTCGCGGTCCACGAGGACGGTGCAGTACAGCTTGAGCAGCCCTTTCGCGCCGGCGTCCGGCGCCGGCTCCTCGAACCGGTCGACCATCACGGCGCTCGCGAACGGAAGCTCGGCGTACGTGAACTGCAGCAGCTTCTCGCGGACGATTTCGCCGGCGAGGAATCGCTCTGGTTGATCTGTCAAGTAGTCGGGCGGATACAGCGGCTCGCCATCTCGCAGGCGGTCGATGATGGCGCGCTCCAGCCGATCGACGTTGTCCCCCGTCACCGCGGACACGGGCACGATTTCAGCGAACTCAGCCAACGCGCTGTACTGCTGCATCATCGGCAGCAGTTTCGACTTCTTGATGAGATCGATCTTGTTCAGAATCAAGAACACGGGTGAGGAAATGCCCTTGAGCAGATCGAGAACGAAGCGGTCGCCTTTGCCCGGCGGATCCGCGACGTCGACGACGAGGCCGGTGACGTCCACGTCGCGCATCGCATCGACGGCCGCGTCCACCATGCGCACGTTCATGCGGTGCAAGGGCCGGTGAATCCCGGGCGTGTCGAGAAACATCACTTGCGCGTCCGGGTAGTTCCTGACGCCGAGGATCCGTGTCCTCGTCGTCTGCGGTTTGTCGGAGACGATCGCGAGCTTCGCGCCGACCAATCGATTGAGCAGTGTCGATTTGCCGGCGTTGGGTCGGCCGACGAGCGAGACACATCCTGTTCTCATAGAAGAACGGCTCTACACTGCCTATGCCTCACCGTGTCCTCCGTGGTTTGCGCCCTTGGCGATTCTTACGGTCTGAATACGCCGCCGCTCGACGTGAAGGATCTCGACGTCCAAGCCGTCAACGTCGAAGCGCTCGCCGGCCGTCGGGACGCGCCCGATCCGCGCGAGCAGGTACCCGCCGACCGTCTCGAATCTCTTGCGTTCGATGGCGACGCCGAGCCGCCGCTCCACTTCCTCGACGTTCACCTTGCCGTGGAACACGAATTGGCCCGGGCCCTCCTCGATGATGGGCTCGACCTCGACGTCGTACTCGTCGCGGATCTCGCCGACGATTTCCTCGAGCAGATCCTCGATCGTCACGAGGCCCGCCGTCCCCCCGTACTCGTCGACGACGATGGCGCACTGCGTCTGCTGGCGCTGAAACTGCTTGAGGAGGGTCGGCACGCGCTGCGTCTCCGGCACGACGACCGCCGGTCTCACCAGCGGCGCAATCGGCCCGGTATCGTCCGCCGTACTGAGCGTCAGCAGGTCTTTCACGAACACGAAGCCGGCGATGTTGTCGAGGTTGTCCTTGAACACGGGGAACCGCGAGTATTCCTGTTCGCGGAACAGCACGCGCAGCTCGCCGATCGTCGCCGTGTCGCGCAGCGCTACGATGTCGGGCCGCGGCGTCATCACCTCGCGCACCAGCGTGTCGCCAAAGTCGACGAGGCTCTGGAGCAAGCGGCGCTCTGCCCCGTCGTCCTTCGCGTCGTCTCCGCCGGCCTCAGCCGTTTCGGCCGCCGGTGTCTCTCCCACGCTTGCGGCGCCCGGCCGCATCTGCACGATCCACCGCGTCAGCGGCGCAAGCGCGCGTGCGACAGGGGCGAAGGTCGGCAATAGGATTTCGAGCACGCGCTCGGGATCGCGACCGACGATCACGAGCGGCAGCAGCAACTCGAAGATGAAAACGAACGCGGCCATCCCCAGCACGACGAGCATCAGCGAACTGAGATCAGCGACGCCGACGGCCCACACGATCAACGCGGTCGCACCGCCCGTCACCAATCCAAGGAGGAGCCGTGTCGGCATGAACAACAGGAGCGGGTCGTCTAGGTACTTGCCGAGCGCGCCAGGTCGATCGCTGCGTTCGGCGGCGAGACGGAGCGGCAGTCGCATGAGCGCGCTGAACCCGGCCTCGATCGCGCCGAGGTAGACGGCCGCGCAGGCCAGCAGAAACACCGTCAGCGGGATCATTGGCTTGCGGAGCGGGATCCGCGCCTGCGCTCGATCAGCCCTTCTCGAAGACCGCCCCGGCGCCGCAGCCGTCGCTCGACTCGCTGCATCAAGCCTTCGTCGCTCTCGTGATCGTAACCGAGGAGGTGCAACAGGCCGTGAAGGGCGAGGACTCTCCACTCAGTCAGCTCCGACTGGCGCGCCGCCTTAGCCTGCCGGCGCGCCACGCCGCGCGCAATGACGATGTCGCCAAGGAAGTGGCTGGTGGCCGGTGGCTGGTGGCTGGGAAGAGATCTGTAGGGCGGGTCCTTCGGACCCGCCGCTGGAAAAGATAGGACGTCGGTCGCCACGTTCTTACGACGGTACTTTTGGTTCAGCGAGCGAAGGCGGCCATCGCTGACGAGCGCGACGCTGACTACGCCCTTGGCCGACGCGGGCGCCACGCGCGCAAGCCAGGCTGCGAGCCCGCCCGCTGACATCGCGCGTCCACGTTCGTCTGAGACGAGAACGCGCAGCCGCCTCGAGCCACCAGGAGCCATGCGGCTCACGACTGGCGCTTCGTGGCGCCGTTGTCGTTCGTGTACGCGTCGTACGCCTTGACAATCTGCTGGATCAGCTTGTGACGCACGACGTCGCGCTCGTCGAAGTAGACGAACGAGATGCCGTCGATTCCGCCGACGACTTTCATCGCCTCGACGAGACCGGAGGCTTTGCCCGTGGGAAGATCGATTTGCGTGATGTCCCCCGTGATGACGGCCTTCGAGCCGAACCCGAGCCGCGTGAGGAACATCTTCATCTGCTCGGAGGTCGTGTTCTGCGCCTCGTCTAGAATCACGAACGAATCGTTGAGCGTCCGGCCGCGCATGAACGCGATCGGCGCGATCTCGATCGTCCCGCGCTCGATGTACCGGCCGACGCGTTCGACGTCGAGCATGTCGTACAGCGCGTCGTAGAGCGGCCGCAGGTAGGGATTCACTTTCTCCTGCAGATCGCCCGGCAGGAACCCGAGCTTCTCGCCGGCCTCGACCGCCGGCCGCGCGAGGATGATGCGGCTGACTTTCTTCGCCACTAGAAACGCCACGGCCTGCGCCATGGCGAGATACGTCTTGCCGGTGCCGGCCGGCCCGATGCCGAACACGATGTCGAACTGCTCGATCGCGTCCAGATAGCGTCGCTGATTCACCGTCTTCGGCGCCACGCGACGCTTCCCCGCGGACGTCAGGCTGCCCTTCAGAAAATGATCGCGGAGATCGACCGACGCATCCTGGGCGATCATATCGGACGCCGTCTTCACGTCCGCGCGGGATAGTTTGTAGCCGTCGCGCAGCAGCGACGACAGCTGATCGACGACGCGCTCGACTTTGTCGAGCGCCGGCGCGTCGCCGTCGATCAGCAGATCGTGACCCTGCGTGCGGATGCGAACGTTGAAGAGCGCTTCGAGATGCTTGAGGTTCTCGTCGTAGGAGCCGAACAGCGTTTCGATCCCCTCTTCGGGGAGGGTCATGCGCTTCATCAGATCAATTCTGCGTTTTCAAATGGAGCTCGCGCAATTGCTTCGCATCGACTGGAGACGGCGCGCCCGCCATGAGATCGACAGCGCTGGCGGTCTTCGGGAACGCGATGACTTCACGGATAGACGACTCGCCGGCGAGAATCGCGACGATGCGATCGAGTCCGAGGGCGATGCCGCCATGCGGCGGCGTCCCGTACTCGAGCGCCTCGAGAAAGAAGCCGAACCGAAGCTTCGCCTCCTCGGCGGAAATGCCGAGCCGCGTGAAGATGCGCCCCTGCAGCGCCGCGTTGTGGATTCTGATACTGCCGCCGCCGATCTCCGAGCCGTTCAGTACCAGATCGTACGCCTTCGCGCAGACCGCGCCGGGATCGCTCTCCAGCTTGTCGACGTCTTCGTCCATCGGTGACGTGAACGGGTGGTGCATCGAGTACCAGCGACCGTCTTCCTCGTGGTACTCGAGGAGCGGAAAACCCGTGACCCACAGGAATTCAAAAGCGTCCGGACTCAGCAGATTTTCTTTGGCCGCGATCGACAGACGGAGCTGGCCCAGCAGCTTCGACGTGTTGTCCGCCGGGCCGGCCGCCATCAGCAGCAGGTCGTCTGCGGTCGCCTTCACGCGATCGAGCGCGGGCCGCAGCGCCGCTTCACCCAGCGCCTTCACCGAGCACAGCGGCGGCACGCCCGGCCGCACCCAGATCAACCCGGTGAAGCCCATTTGCTTGGCCTGATCGACCAGGATGTCGAGCTGGCTGCGCGTGTAACGATTGCCGCCTGACACCGCGAAGCCGCGCACGACACCGCCGGCGGCGACGATCTGCTTGAAGACGCGGAACTCGGAGTCGCGGAACACGTCGGAGAGGTCCGCGATCTCGAGGCCGCAGCGCAGATCCGGCTTGTCCGACCCGTACTTCGCGATCGCGTCGGCGTAGGACATCCGCCGGATCGGCAGCGTCACCTCACGCCCGATCTCGTTGAAGATCCGCGGCATCAACGGCTCGATCAAATTGTAAATGCGCTCCGGCTGGGCGAAGGACATCTCCACGTCGACTTGCGTGAACTCGAGCTGGCGGTCCGCGCGCTGGTCTTCGTCGCGGAAGCAGCGGACGATCTGAAAATAGCGGTCCGTGCCGGCGATCATCAGGATCTGCTTGAAGATCTGTGGCGACTGCGGCAGCGCGTAGAACTCTCCTGGGTGGACGCGACTGGGCACCAGAAAGTCGCGCGCGCCCTCCGGTGTCGACCTGGCCAGAATTGGCGTCTCGATTTCCCAGAAGCCCTGCTCGTCGAAATACTTCCTGATCGCCATGGACACGCGATGGCGGAGACCGATGTTGTTCTGCAGGCGTGGCCGGCGCAGATCGAGATATCGGTAGCGCAGCCGGACGTCTTCCGACACGGGGCCGTCTTCGGCGATCTGAAATGGCGGCGTCTTCGCCTCGTTCAGCAGTCGAATCTCGCGCGCGAGGACTTCGACCTCGCCCGTCGCCAACTTCGGGTTGATCGTGTCGTCCGATCGGCGCTGCACGTGACCGGTAACGCCGACGACGAATTCCGACCGCAGCCGCTTCGCGACGGTCATCAGCGCATCGTTTTCGCGGACGACCACCTGCGAGATGCCCGCGCGATCGCGGACGTCGATGAACGTGACGCCGCCAAGGTCGCGAATGCGATGGACCCAGCCGAGCAGCACGGCATCCTTGCCGACGTCGGAAGGACGCAGCGCGCCGCAGGTATGGGTTCGAACGAGTGAGCCTAACGGTTCGGCCATGTCGACGGGGTTCAGGGTTCAGGGTTCAAGGTTCAGGGTTCAAGGTTCAGGGTTCAGGGTTCTCGGTTCAAGGTTCTCGGTTTCGAGTTCTAAGTTCTCAGTTCTAACTTCTCAGTTCCAACTTCCGCCCGACAAAGGACGCTACCTCGTTGCGAGGGAGGGCGGTCTGCTCGCCGCTCTCCAGGTCTTTCACCGACACCTGAGCCTTCGCACGTTCATCATCGCCGATGATGGCGACAAAGCGCACGTGGCGGTCCGACGCGTACTTGAATTGCTTCCCAAGTTTATCCGCTTCCGGGTACACGTCGACGCGCAGGCCGCCCTTTCGCAGCTCGGCGGCCAGCGCCAGCGTATCGCCTCGCGATTCCTCGTTCCAGATCGTGACGAGAACGTCCACTGCTCTGCCAGCGACGGTCGCCGGGAACATGTTTCGCTCGGTCATGACGACGATGATGCGTTCCAAGCCGAGCGAAAACCCGCACGCCGGCACGTCGCGCCCGAGAAACATTCCTATCTTCGGGGCGCCCATGAACAGCGCAAGTAGCTCGCTTGCCGCTGACGAGCCGATACCAACGCCCACCATTTCGGCAATAACTACCTCACGCCCGGCCTTGTCCAACTTATCCAGCGAGACCAGGGCTTGTGAATGTTTCGCCGGCGGCAAGCCCGACACCTCGAGTAGGGCACTCAGCAGCATCCGGTGATTCAAGCGGATGACGAAGTCCTGGAAGCCGAGCCCGGTCAGGACTTCGCTAACGGCGGACAGTATTTCCACCTCAACGACTGGAGATGTGGATCCAATCGAATCGATGTCGCACTGCCAAAACTCTCGAAACCTGCCGCGCGCCGGACGGTCCGCGCGCCACACTGGCTGAATCTGATGGCGCTTGAAGAACTTCGGCAGCTCGTTCTGATACTGCGTGACGACGCGCGCCAGCGGCACCGTTAGGTCGTAGCGCAGCGCGAGGTCCGCTTCGCCTGTGCCCTCGTGCTCGCCGCGCTTGAGGATCTTGAAGATGAGCTTGTTGCTCTCTTCGCCGTACTTGCCGAGCAGCGTCTCGATATTCTCGAACGCCGGCGTCTCGAGCGGCTCGAAGCCGTAGCGTTCGTACACACGACGGACAATATTGATCACGTATTCGCGACGCCGGATGTCGTCGGGAAGAAAGTCGCGCGTTCCGCTGGGCGGTTTCGTCGATTGTTTGTCGGTCATCTAGCCCGGCGGGTCCAAAAGGACCCGCCCTACACCTTCAAATCCTCAAGTCCTCAAATCCCCACTCGCCCCACCTGCCCTACCCGTCCTACCTGTCCCACCCGCCCTGCCTACCTTACCCGCCCATATAACCCAACCGGTACCCGACGTATCGGTCGGCGAACGTTTGAATCTCGGCCAGCTCGGCGTGCGTCAGCAGCCGTTTCACCTTCCCCGGACTTCCCATCACCAGGGACTTCGGCGGCACCTTCGTCTCCTCGGTGACCAGCGTGCCCGCCGCAACGATCGATCCGCTGCCGATGTGCGCGCCGTTCAAAAGAATCGCGCCCATGCCGATCAAACACTGATTCTCGATCGTGCAGCCGTGGATGACGGCCGCATGCCCGACCGTCACGTTGTCCCCAATCGTGGTCGGGTGCGTGCCGGTCATCACGTGCACGATCGTGCCGTCCTGAATGTTCGACCGACGGCCGATCTTCACCCAGTGCACGTCGCCGCGAATCACTGCGCACATCCACACACTGCTCTCCTCGCCGATTTCGACGTCGCCGATGACCTGCGCGCTCTCGTCGATGAAGGTCGTGGGATGGACGCGGGGCGTGATCCCGCGATAGGCACGAAGCACTTGAGGAATTATAGCTGGGCGGTGGGGCTGGTGAGGCAGGTGAGGCGGATCGGTGGGAGAGGGATGCGTTCTACCCACCTGCCCTACCTGCCTTACCTGCCCTACCTACCCTCTACTGTCGTCGCTGCGTCTGCGTCGTCACTGTCGGCAGGTTCGCTCGCCGCAGCATGTCGTTGAACGCCGTGAGATCGCGGCTCAACACGTCGCCGAGCTGTCCCCGCGATCCTTTCAGTCGATCTTCCAGTTCTTTCTGCACGGCCAACTGCTGGTTCGTCGGCTTGAAGTCGCCGCCCGCCAACCCGTTGGCGAGATAGCCGAACTTTTGGACGAGCTTCGATCCCCACCGCACGCCATCCTGGCCGCGTCCGGTCGACCGCAGCTCGACCAGGGCGCCTTCCGCAGCTGTGAGCTTCTGATCCAGCTCGTCGGCCGCTCGCTTGAGCTCCGTGTCCTGAATCATGTTGCGCAGATTGCGAATCTGCCCTCGGACGAGTTCCGTGTTGTTGACGGCATCGACTACGTTGTCGAGATCCCGCCGCAGCTCGACGAGCATCCGCTGTTGAGCCTCGATGTCTGCTTCCGTGCCCGCCGAATGCGGGTCCTTTCGGACGACCAACGGCTGCGTGTAGTCCCGTCCGCCGATCGACAGCTTGACGGTGTACGTGCCAGGCGGCTGCAGAATGGCGAACACGGCGGCGCCCTCGCGCGTACCGTCCGGACCGAGCGGTATTTCCTCCGCATAGATGGGACTCGTTCGAAACGCGATCCGCTTTTCGGACGCGTCGCGCAAATCCCAGTAGACGCGATTGAGGCCGGCGGTTCGCGGACTGTCGATCCTCAGCACGACTTGCCCTTTCGCGTCGGAGATCGTGAGGGCGACGTTTCCGGTCGCCGCGGTTTTCAAGTAGTAGTTGATCGCCGCGCCGTACGGCGGATTGATGCCGACCGTCGGATCCTCGCCGCCGCCGGCCTCACCCGTGATCGCGCGGAATCGATACGCCGGCCGCGGCGGAAACAGCTGTGCGTCCGCGTTGAGCACCTGAGGCGTCAAGTCGCGCAGCGGCGTCACATCGTCCAGGATCCAGAACCCGCGGCCGTAGGTCGCGATCACGAGATCGTTGAACTGCTCCTGCACGACGAGCCAGTACACCGGCGCGTGCGGCAGGTTCATCTGCAACGGCTGCCAGTTCTCGCCATCGTCGAACGACACGTATGCGCCGTTTTCCGTCCCGAGGTACAGCAGTCCGCGCTTCACGGGATCCTCGCGCACGCAGTGCGCGTAGCTCAGCATCGTGTGCGGGATACCGTTCGTGATCGCCTTCCACGAGCCGCCGAAGTCGGTCGTCTTGTACACGAACGGATCGCGGTTGTTGACCTGATGAAAATCGACCGTGATGTACGCCGTGCCCGCATCAAAACGCGACGGCTCGACGTTGCCGACCGTGCCCCACGGCGGCAGACTTGGAATGTTCTTTGTGACGTTCGTCCACGTCTTGCCGCCGTCGCGCGTCACCTGCACGAGCCCGTCGTTGGTCCCCGCCCAGATAAGCCCGGCCTGCTTCGGCGACTCCGCGATCGACATGACGACGCCGGCGTACTCGACGCCGATGTTGTCCGGCGTAAGGCCGCCCGAGCTCTGCTGCCGGCTCTTGTCGTTGAGCGTGAGATCCGGGCTGATCTCCTGCCAGCTCTGACCGCCGTCGGTCGTCTGGTGCACGTGCTGGCTCCCAACATAGATCTTGTTGCGATCGTGCGGCGAGATCGCGAGCGGCGCGTTCCAGACAAATCGATACTTCAGGTCGGCGGCGATCCCGTTCGAGTCGTCCGGCCAGACCTCGACGTCGCGGAGCAGTCGGCGATTCTCCTCGTAGCGCGTGACGATGCCGCCGACGCTCCCCGCGCCGGAGGCGCTCGACCACACGATGTTCGAGTCCACCGGATCCGGCGTCGCGAACCCGCTCTCGCCGCCGCCGACCGTGTGCCACATCGCGCGAGGAATGATGCCGCCCCTTCCGCCGCGTCCGCTGCCCTCGTCGAGACGGCTATTGCTTGGTCCGCGATACGAGGGCCCGTCCTGTTTGTTGCCGTACACGTAGTACGGAACTTGATTGTCGACCGTGACGTGATAGAGCTGCGCGATCGGCAGCCGCACGTGATTCCACGTCCGTCCGCGATTGACGGAGATCGAGACGCCCGCGTCGTTCGCCACCGCCAGGCGATCGGCGTTCGTCGGATCGATCCACATGTCGTGGTTGTCGCCGCCAGGGCTCTCGAGGCCGGCCGGCTGCGTCAGCGTCTGGCCCGCGTCGATCGACTTGCTGTAGGACGCCGTGAGGTAGTAGGTCTCGTTCTCGTTATCGGTCGCCACCGCCATGCGCGAGTAGTAGTGCGCGCGGCCCATCGCATTGCGATCCGTGTTGATCATCCGCCAGGTGACGCCGCCGTCTTCGGTCCGCCAGATCTGACCTTTGTCGGTTTCCTTTCCGCTCAGCGGCACGCCGTCGCCCGTCTCAATCAAGGTATAGACGCGATTCGGATTCGTCCGCGCGATCGCGACCGCGACCTTGCCGACTGGTTTCGCCGGCAGGCCGCGCCCCGTCAAGCGGGTCCACGTTGTGCCTCCGTCCCGCGACGTAAACAGGCCGCTGCCGGGGCCGCCGCTCTCGCGGCCCCACGTGTGGATCTCGATCTGCCACATGCCCGCGAACAGGATGCGCGGGTTCTTCGGATCCATCGCGAGATCCGAGCAGCCGGTGTTCTCGTCCACGAACAGCACGCGCTCCCAGTTTTTCCCACCGTCGATCGTCCGAAAGACGCCGCGCTCGGGTTGTGGACCGTAGGCGTGGCCGAGGGCGCACGCGAGCACGACGTTGGGGTCGATGGGATGGACGAGGACGCGCGCGATGCGGCCCGTCTTCTCGAGACCCGCCCGCGTCCACGTCTTGCCTGCATCGGTCGACCTGAAGATTCCCTCGCCGACCGAGATGTGACTTCTGATGAACGGCTCGCCGGTGCCGGCCCAGATGATGTTGGCATCCGACGGCGCCACCGCCAACGCGCCGATAGACGACACGGGCTGGTCGTCGAAAATCGGCTCCCAATGGATGCCGCCATCTGTCGTCTTCCAGATGCCACCTGATGCGGCGCCCACGTAGTACACGAGCGGATCGCCCGGCACGCCGGCGACGGCGTCCGTGCGATTGCCTTCAGGTCCGATGTAGCGCCAGCGGAGCCGGCTGTAGAGATCCGGTCCCGGTCGCGCGGTGGGCCCCTGCGCGACGAGGCCGGCACCGATGAGCAGCAGCGAGACGAGGACGAGGAGCAGTTTTCTCATGGCGCCACCTTTCGTCAGGTGACGGCACGCTACTTCCCCGCGCCTCCGGCCGTCAAGGTGCGTGAGGAGGCCTAGTTGTTGTTCGCGGCCTTGGCCGTCGCGGGCGCCTTCGGGCTCGGTCCGCCGCGGAACGTCAGCAGATGATCGCGGATCGCCTTGATCTGCGCTTCGGCGCTGCCGCCCATCTGCGTGTAGAACGACTTCGGGTAATCGGGCCAGAACGCCGGCATGCGCGTGCCCGGCAGGATGTCGGATGGCCTCTTGAGCCACTCAATGATCCACTCGGGATTCAACCGCTCCGCCGACATGCGGAGGTCGGGCGCGAGATTTGACGTTGGCTGATCTTTGGGAATCGCCCCGAGGACGTGGCACTGCTGGCACTTCAGCAGCTCGAAGAGCGCCTTGCCACCGGCGTCGGCGGTGTTCGACGCCTTCACCACCTCATGCGTCTGAAACGGTCCGATGGTGTTCGAGACGGAACCGAAATAGCGAATGACGCCGTTCAAGTTCGGATCGTCGAGGCCGAACGTCGGCATGCGGACACTCAGCCACGGCCGAATCGTGATCGGGCCGCGGAGAAACGCGTAGAGCCAATCCGGCTGCACGCGCGCCCCTTCCGGCGTCAGCATCGGCGGCCCGAGCGACGGCTCCGCCACGAGCTTGACGAAATCACCGCCGTCGCCTTCGATGATGTGACATCCGACGCAATTGCGACGGTGCACGAGCGTCCGGCCCGCGACCTGATAGTCGTAGCGCGCCGACCGCACGGGCAGCGCCGCCGGCGGCTGGATTTCCCGCTGGAGGCTCATGATCGCCACAACCAACCGATCGACTTCCGCATCCGTGAAGTCGAAGTTCGGCATGCGTAGTTTGTCCAGCGGCTGGAGCACGCGGCCGCGATCGAACACGCGTGGATCGTGCAGCTTCCTCCGGAACCAGCCCAGCTTCGACGTGTGCGGAATGTCGTTGATGAATGCAAAATCCAGTCGCGTCACCAGCTTGCTGCCTTCTTCGGACAAATCGGTGCCGATCGGCTGCGCGGTCTCGAAGCCCTTGATGTCGTGGCAGCTGAAGCAGCCGTAGCGGCTGATGGCGCGGCGTCCCAATTCGACTTGCCGTGCCGGGGGGCTCAGCTTTGCGAGCTGCGCCTTGGCGTCCTCGAACGGCATGACGTTCTTGAGGTAATCGAGCAGGACGTCGTCGCTCGCCTTCGCGTCCGGCGTCGCCTTCGCCCCGTCGCCGGCGCCGCCTTTGAGTCCTGAGAGATACGTCGCCACGTCGGCGACCTGCGCGTCGGTGAGCCGCAGGTTCGGCATGTACGTCGCCGGGCTGTAGTGCTTCGGATCGCGCACCCAGTTGTAGATCCACTCGTACGTGGTCTTGTTGCCGATGTTCTCGAGCGGCTGACCGAACGTGCGGCGCGGACCGATCTCCTCGCGCTTGCCTTCGCCGACGACGTGGCAGCCCTGGCAGCCGATCGACTTGACGATCTCTTCACCGCGTTTGGCGTCACCGTGGGGCGGGTTTTTCACAGCGAACTCGTGCTTGTCGGCGTTCGCGAAGAGATACGAGGCGATCGCATTGATTTCCGCCTCGTTTCGAACCGCATCCTCTGGCGAGCTGTTGTTCGAGTTGTAGAAGAAGCGCGGCATCCACGTCGTCGGTTTCACCGCGCGCGGATTCCGGATCCAGTTCTTCACCCACTCGGGCGAGAGCTTGGAGTCGATCTTGGTCAGGATCGGCCCCGGCTTCCGGATGTTGGTGTCGAAGCCCTTCGTCTTGTGACAGGCGTAGCAACCGGCGCGCTCGAATGTTGCGTAGGCCATACCCAGCGTGTCGGCCTTCGGCAAATAGACTTGCTGGCGGTGGCATTTCGCGCACGACGCCTCGGTCAT
Source organism: Acidobacteriota bacterium (assembly GCA_016195295.1). Classification (GTDB taxonomy): domain Bacteria; phylum Acidobacteriota; class Vicinamibacteria; order Vicinamibacterales; family CAVVIG01; genus SRVP-36. Next base: position 3,698 of record JACPZV010000042.1, on the reverse strand, counting down.
CTTGACGGGCAACATCGGGTAATCCCATAAGTGCGGCTGCTCCCAGTGGTATTTCTTCTCCCATTCTTCCTGCTGCTTCTCGGTGCTCGGCATGTGCGCCGCGTCGCGGAAGCTGACCGACTGCCCCATGCCTTCATGGCACACGGTGCAGCCGACGCGATCGATCGGATGCAGCGAGCTGCCGCCGAGATACGTCGCGAGATCCGGGTGCGTGGTGTACGGCTGTGGATATTTCTCGTAGCCCTTCTGGTCAATGGCCAGGTGGCACGTCTGGCAACGGTCCATCTTCGGGACGCGAATGAAATTCACGTCGTCCATCACGTTCGGCAGAATGATTTGCTGAATCCTGATGGTCGGCGCCATGAAGTCGAGGAGCGGCGCGTTGCGGAAGTAATCTTTTAGCGCGCTCGGCGCGATCACGTCCAGGCGCTTGCGCAAGCGGGACTGCTCGGCGTTCATCTCTTCGATCTGCTTGGCCGCGGCTACGGCCTCGCCGGTGTACTGGCTGAGTTGTTTCTGGACGTCCGCCTTGTCGGCCAGCGCCTTCTCGTACGCGAGATTCAGCCCGGCCAGCTGCCGCTCCTCGGATTGCGCCAGCGCCTGTTTTTTGTCGACACCGCTCCCGCCGCTCGCGCGTGTGGCCTCGAAATCGTAGCGATCCTGGTCGTAGGTCGCCTTCGCGTAGTTGACGTCCAGCGTCGCGCGATACACCTTCGTGTCCGCGTCCTTCACCTTGGCCTGCAGCTCGTCGACCTTCTGCTTGTTGGCGGCGATGTTCTTCTCGGCGGCCTTCTGCTGCGCCTCGAGCTGCTGCAGCTTGCCGCGGTCCACGGCGCGGCCGGCCTGCTGGAGCTGCGCCTGCGTGACCTGCAGCTCGAGCTGGTTGAAGCGCCGCTGCGTGTTCTTCCAGTCGCGGTCGTAGTCGTCCCAGACCATCCAGACGGTCGACAGCAACAGAAACACGCTCGACGCCGCGAACACGACGTTCAGGAAGTCGACGTTGTAGGCGTGCCCAACACCCTTCTTTTCAGCCATGAGTAACGAAGCTCCGCTTCAAACGCGTGCAAGCACGGCTAGATGTTGAAGAAGAATTCAGAAATGTGCACGATGTATTTCAGGTTGAAGATCCAGCGCGCGAGCATCTTCATTGGCAGCGACATCATCATCAGGAAGAGGAACGTCGCGACGTAATACCGCGGCGCGCCCAGCTTCTCGTAGTACGTCTTGAACAATCCCTTCGCGAGAATCACCGGGAGCGCGAAGACGTAGAACAACACCAGCAGGATGCCGAAGATCTCGCGGATGTACCATTGCTGTGGCAGGCCCGTGCGGAGCCCGCGCACCCAGATGTACTCCGACAAGTCGACGTTGGTGAGCGCGGCCAGCTTGTGAATGTCCCAGAATTCGAACGGGCCGAAGAAATTCCAGTTCGGCCCGCGCAGGAACGTGCCGAGCACGATGAGCGAGGCCCAGAGCACGGCGAAGCCGAACAGGAAGATCGTGATCTCGGCTTTCCGTTCGACGAACGTGTAGTAGCCGTTGCCCTTCGGGTTCTTGTCGATGTACGGAATGCAAATCAGCCCGACGATGATCAGGCTGGGCAGCACGACGCCCGCCAGCCACGGATCGAAGTACACCAGCATTTCCTGCAGGCCGAGGAAGTACCACGGGGCCTTCGACGGGTTTGGCGTGTTCGCGGGGTTGGCCGGCTGCTCGAGGGGCGCTTTCAGGAAGATCGACCAGACGATCAGGACGACCGAGCACAGAATGAGCGAGATGAGCTCGGTGTAAACCAGATCCGGCCAGACCCACACGCGATCCGATTCGGCCTTCTCGATCGGCCCGTTCCCCGCCGCGATACGGCGGTCGTTCAGCACGCCCTCGCGAATCGAGTACCACACGAAAAACAAGAGCAGGAAGATCAGCCCGACGATCGGCACGTTGTCCGGTTTGGTGACGATCAGGCGGAAGTTCGCGTCGAACGTGCCGAAGAGAAAGAACAGGCCGAGGAATCCCAGCAGGCCGTACCCGACACCGTTTGACGCGACCGTCTCCCGCTTCCAGACGGCCAGCAGCAGCGCACCAACGGCGAGCAGAAAGAACAGCCGCGGGTCGGCAATTGAATTGGCGAGTCCCTTGAGAAAACCCACACGCCCTCCGGGAAGTTAAAACTCAAAACGGAAAAGTTAAAAGGTCTCGGTGCGTCTCGGTCCTCTTAAGTTTTAACTTTTCGCTTTTCACTTTTCTTACATCGGCCCACTAATTCCGCCGTCTTTCCGCACGCGCCAGAAGTGGACGGCCATCAGCACCGCGATGACGAGCGGCAGGCCGACGCAGTGCAGCACGTAGAACCGCAGCAGCGCGCCTTCGCCGACGAACGTGCCGCCGAGCAGCGCGAACCGCGCGTCGTCTGCCGCGTGAATCAGCGGCACGTCGCCGAGGCGCAACAACTGCGCGCCGGGACCTTCGTGACCGAGGAACGGTGTGGCGCGCGCCATGTTCGACCCGACCGTGATGGCCCAGATGGCCAGCTGATCCCACGGCAGCAGGTAGCCCGTGAACGAGAGCAGCAGCGTCAGCACGAGCATGATGACGCCGACCGACCAGTTGAACTCGCGCGGCGGCTTGTACGATCCGGTCATGAAGACGCGGAACATGTGCAGCCACACTGTAATGACCATCGCGTGGGCGCCCCACCGGTGCATCTCGCGCATGATACCGAGCGGCACGTGTTCGCGCAGGCCTACGATGTCCGTGTACGCGTACTCGAGCGTTGGTCGGTAATAGAACATGAGGAGCAGCCCGGTGAGCGTCAGCGAGAGAAACAGGAAGAAGGTCAGGCCGCCCATGCACCACGTGTAGCGGAGCTTGACGCCAGACTTCCGAATCCGCACCGGGTGCAGGTGCAGGAAGACATTCGACAGCATCACGAGCACGCGGTTGCGGTCCGTGTTGGGACGGTCGTGCCGGAACACGGACGTCCAGACCTGCGTTTCGGTCAACCAGTTCCAGAACTGCGTGGCCGGTCCTTCTTTCGGAGCAACAATCTTGGTATCAGCCATAAGGTTGGAAAACTCGTATCTAAGGATTTGAGGATCTAAGAATCTGAGGATGTCATCACTTCCTCACATCCTCATATCCTTACATCCTCAAGTCGATTTCAGAAACGCTTCTGGATCCGTCCACTGTCCGAGCTCGTACTGGAACTTGCGCGACTTGTCGACGAGGATTTGCCCATCGTCTGCGAGGACGACCCGCGCGCGCTCGAGGGGCCGCGGCGCCGGACCTTCGAAGTTGATCCCGGTCAGCCGGAAGCCGCTGCCGTGGCACGGGCACTTGAACTTGTTCTCCGCCGAGAGATAGTTCGGCGTGCAGCCCAGGTGCGTGCAGACCGTTATGATCGCGTAGAAGCCGCTGGCGTGCGCGACGATGTCATCGGGCGTGCGCACGAGCCAGATGGCGAACTTCTCTTTCCATCGTTCATCTACGCCCATCCCGTACTCGTTCGGGAAGCCGGCCTTGAACTGTTGGGGCGGCTCATTGAGGACGTTGGGGAACATGAAGCGGCCGGTCGCGGCGAGGGCGGCCGCGGACGCCGCCGAGAACGCGCCCCACGCCAGGCCCATCCACGCGCGGCGCGTCAGCAGCGGAGACGTGTCGTCCGGGTCGCGGGTCGACGCCGCGGCGGCCGGCGCGGC
>JACPZV010000492.1 GCA_016195295.1 Acidobacteriota bacterium | reverse complement strand
CAGCGGACAATTGCGGCGCAGGTATCGACGAATCAAGGCGCGCCGCGCGGCCATGTCTACGTGCTCGTCTTCGACGAGGCCCACATTCAGCCCGGGCGCGAGCAGCGCGCCCGCCTCGCCGCGGAGCGGTTTCTGCGGACGCGCGTGCGCGCCGGAGACCGCGTCGCGCTGTACGCGCTGCCAGGTCCCGGACCCCAAATCGAATTCACGTCGGACGTCGCCCGCGTCCGGAAGGCGCTGCTGGCCGTTCGAGGGGCCGCTGACCAGGGCAGTTCGGGCGTCACGGGCGGCACGCTGTCGTCGATGCGGGTCGACGAAGCGTACGAAATCGACCGCGGCAATATGCGGGTCCTGGATCGGGTAGCCGGCCTGGCGTCCCTGACCCGGGCGGGCGGCACCGACAGCCGATCGACCGCGTCGAACCGCGGGAACGACGTGGACGAAGATCAGGCGAGCGTGCTGACGGCCGTCACCGAGGACGCACGCGCGCTCGTCAACCGCGCGGACGGCGACTCGCGACGATTTCTCATGGCACTCGCGGACGTCGTCCGGACGCTGCGTCAGGTGGATGGCCGCAAGACGGTCATCCTGTTCTCGGAGGGCTTCCAGGTCGACCACGTCACACACGAGCTCGACGACGTGGCCGCGGCCGCCGCCCAGTCCTACAGCGCAATCTACGCGATGGATCTGAACGCGCGCGGCGTCGAGGCCGGCGACGACACGCCGCGCGGCGACGAACAGACGACAGGCATCCGCGACAAGCTGCAGTCGCTCGGCAGCCTCGCCTCCGAGACCGCGGGCGAGCTCATCACCGACGCGGCCGGGCAACTCGATCGCACGCTGGCGCGGATCGCGGAATCCACCGAGGACTACTACCTGGTCGGCTTTGCGCCGGCGGGAAACCAGGCCGGCAATCGCTATCGTCGCATCCAGGTGAACGTGACACGTCCGGGCGCGCACGTGAGCACGCGGACCGGGTACGCGCCGAATCCAGCGGCGACGCCGGCCGATCGGCGGCGCGCCATCAACGCGGCGATTATCGCGCCGTTCTCTCAGCAGGGCCTCCGCGTCGAGTACACGACCTACACGCTGCGCGGAAGCGCATCGGACCTGCATCGGATCATCGTCAGCCTGGCGGCAGAGCTTCCGGTTGCGGCATCGGACGCCACCAGCGCGGACGTCGTGTACGTCGTCCGCAACGTCGAGACGGGCAAGGTGGCAGCTACGGGAAGCGATGTGATGCCGTTGCCGGACGCACCGGCGAACGCGGGGGCGACGGCGGGAATCGGGGTCTACCGCGTCCAGTTCGAGGTTCCCGCGGGCGAGTACCTGATGCGCGTCGTCGTGCGGGAGCCGGGCGGGCTGCTGGGCAGCGCCGATCGCCGTTTTCAGGTACGGGCCCTGAACGGTCCGGATGTCACGGCCAGCGATCTCGTCATCGGATCGTCGGAGGCGGCCGGCCTGCCGGTGCGGGCGACAGTGTATGAAGCGGAGATGCTGGACGGCGTGTTCGAGTTATACGGCCGCACGGCGGCGCAACTCGAGGCAGTGACGGTGACGGCCGACCTCGTGCCGGTCGGCGGCGGGCAATCGGCCGTTTCGGCGCGCGCCGATCTTCAGCCGGTGAAATCAGTCGCGGGCGGCCTGTCCCGCGGAGCGCGCGTGGAACTGCCTCTCGACGGCGTCGCGCCAGGCGAGTACATCGTGCGCGCGAGGATTCGGGATCGCGCAGACACGATCTCGGACGTGCTGCGCGATGTGACGGTGAGCCCAGGGACGCGACCGGCGGCTCCTCCACGCACGGTCACGGCCCGGTTCGATCCCCTCGACGTGCTCGGCGGCGACGTGGCGCGACGACTGGTGGAGACAATTCGCACGCGCGCGGGCAACACCGCGCTCGAACCCGCGTCCCGAGCCGCCGCCGCAGGCAACTGGTCTGCCGTGGACGCCGCGCTCCGATCGTCGTCGTCGGGCGCGCCGGATGAGTCGATATTGATCGGGATGGCCGTGTTCGCGAAGGGCGACTACGCCGCCGCCATCGCCGCGTTCAACGCCGCCCAGGACGCCGGCCGCCATGACGCCGCGCTCTTGTTCATCCTGGGCTGGGCGCACGCGGCTCATGGCGACGATCCCGCCGCCATCACCGCCTGGAGGAACGCCATCCTCGGCGACCCGACGCTGGTCCCTTCGTATCTCGCGCTGATCGATTCCTACGTACGACTCGGTCACCCGGAGCTCGCCCTGCAGGTCGTGAAGGCCGGGCTGCTCGAGCTCCCGCGTTCGCCGGAGTTCCTCGATCGGCTCGCGCGACTCCGGGGCGGCGGCACTCAGCAGTAGCGTTGGAGGACTTATGTGGATTCTGTTCGCGCTGAATGTCGTGGTGGCGGTTCCTGCGCCGCCGGCGGTCGACGCGTCGAAGCTCCTGCTGTCGGCGCCGGCGTCGATCGTGGAATTCGACACCGGCAAACTGAAGGGCGACCTCACGCGCCTGACGTGGGCGCAGGACGCGCGCCAGGTCTATCTTCAGACCGTCGAGCGGGATCGGGCCGGCAACGTCAAGACGATGCATCACTACGTGCTGACGCTCGACGGCAAGCCGCCCAAGGGCGTCGACGCCGAGCCACCGTGGTCGGCGGCGTACTGGTCGTGGAAATCCACACAGACGGCGCCCGGACTGCCGACGTTGAAGATAGACGTCGAGCAGCAGCAGAAACGGGTGAGCGGTACGTCCATTCCGATGGGCGGAGATCTGGCGCGGGGCGGTGTGGACGCCGGCGGATCCGCCGGCGGCGCGGCGACAGGCTTCGGCACCGGCGACGCGGTGTCGGCGGCCTTGCAGTCGCAGATGGTGAACGTGTTCACGCTGAAACTGAAGGGCGAGGTCGTTGGGGAATTCGTCAATGCGCCGGCCATGCCCGGTCTCACGTTTGGTTGGGCGCCCGCCGGCAGCGGGCTCATCGCGTTCTCCAATCCCTCCGGCCGCCTCGTGATCATGGACTATGAGGGACGCACGCAGGAGGTCGTCGCCTCGAAAGCGGCGCTGCTTCCGGCTTGGAGCGACGATGGCCGGCGCCTCGCGTACCTCGAGAAAACGGGCAAGAACAAAGCGGCGCTCAGGATCATCGACGTGGCCCGGCCTGAGTAAGCGCTGCCGCCGATCACAATGGACACAAGGAACACAAAGCGCACATGGGCCAGTTGGGGGTTCATCCTTGTATCCTTGGTGTCCTTCGTATCTGCGCAGCAGCCGTTTCGGTCGACCACGCTCCTCGTCGAGGTTGACACGATCGTCACCGATGCCAAAGGGCAGTTCGTCCTGGACCTGACTACCGACGATTTCGAAGTGCTCGAGGAGGGAACGCGGCAGACCATCGAGCGGATGTACGTGGTGAACGGCCGGCACGTGACCGCGATCCCGCCGCCGTCAGCCGCCCCCGACGCTCCCGTAGCGCAGCCATCTGTTCCGGCGATCGCTCCCCAACGGGTCTTCGTGCTCTTTTTCGACGAGGACCACCTCAATCAATCGTCGATCAAACGGCTGAAAGAGGCGGCCGAACGCTTCCTGAAAACCGAATTCCAGCCGACGGACGTCGGGGGCGTGTTGATCGGCACCAAGATGGTCGGCAATCGTCTAACGAGCGACCGCGACGCGCTCGTCACCGCGGTGCGAGATCTGAAACTCACGCCGTCGCAGGCATTGCGCAGGTCCGATCTCCAGGACTGGCCGCGGATGTCCGAGGCGGAAGCGACGCGAATTGTGCTCCAGTCAGACGAACGAGTATTGAATCAGGTGGCTGATCGCGCGAAGAGAGAGACACCCGAGGGCAACCTCTCACTTGCCCAGGAGATCGACTACAGAGATCCCGTCGAGATGAAAGCGCGGACGATCGTGGACGCGATGCGTCCAGCGGCGGCGCGTACGCTCGAGGGATTTCAGGCGCTCCTGAATGGGCTCGGCCGACTCCCCGGCCGAAAGAGCGTGGCGTTCATCACCGATGGGTTCTTCGTGGAGGAATCGTGGGCGCATGTGCGCCAGTTGGTAGGCGTTGCGGCGCGTTCGAATGTACGAATCTATAGCATCGACGCGCAAGGCACGAGCCGCCGCATGCCCAGCGTCGATCCAAGCCTGATGATGCCGGTCGAAACTGGCGCCGCGATTCAAACAGAAACCTACAACACGGTAGAGGAGGGGCCGAACACGCTTGCCGTCGACACTGGTGGATACGTATTTCGCTCCTCCAATGACTTCGCATCCGCTCTCGCGGGCATCGCGCGCGACAGCAGCAACTACTACGTGATTGGCTACAGCCCGGCGAACCCAGCCGCTGACGGCTCGTTCCGCCGGATTACGGTGCGCGTCAAGCGTCAGGGACTGACCGTCCGCGCCCGCCGTGGGTACCTGGCGACGGCCGCACCGGCCACGACTACCGCCGCGCCTCCGGTTGCGCCCGTTTCGCCCTCTGGGGCGTCCGCTCCGCCCGTCCGTCCGGCCGCCGGCGCGCCAGAATCAAGTGATGCGCTGTTGACCGCAGATCCGGCCGGAACGCCGGCGTCCGCACTCGAACCGAGCGCCGTCGCGACCCCCGCGGTCAACCTACGTCCGGACTCGGGCAGTCGCGTCCGCGAGCTGGCGTCAGTCGAAGGCGGCATCGCTGCGTCAAACAGCCTGGCGTCGCAGGGATGGGAGCGGTATCAGCAGGGCGACCTCGAGGGCGCGGCAGATCTGCTCGGCAGGGCGGTTGCCGATCGGAAAGGCCCAGCCTGGGTGTCGTACGCCCTGGGCTACTCGGAGCTCGGCCTGCGGCATTTCGCCAGGGCGGCCGAGGCGTGGGAGACCGTGCGTGCCACGGTGCCGGAGTTTCGAACGGTCTACCTGGACCTGGCCGACGCGTATCTGCAGTCGGAAAGCTACGGCCGCGCGCTCGATGTTCTCAAGATCGCTGACGCCCGGTGGCCGGGCGACATGGACATCCTGAACGCGACGGGCACCATCCAGGTGCGTCGCGGAGCGCTGGACGACGCCATCAACACGTTCACGAGAGCCACCGGGGCGAAGCCGAACGACGAGCTCGCGTACTTCAACCTCGGCCGGACGTACGAGCTCCGCTACTTCAAGATGCGCCGCTACTCTCAGCCCACAGCGCGATGGATGGCCAACCCTGCCGATCTCAAGAGCGCCATCGCCAGTTACGAACGGTACGTGAAGCTGGGCGGGCCGTATGAAACGCAGGCCCGCGAGGCGATTCAGAAGCTGGAGTGGCTGAAATAGGGCCGACCTCGGTCGACCCTATTTGATCTGCCCGAGCGCCTTCCGGGCGGCGGCGGCTTCCGGCGCGTTGGGCGCCAGCTCCAGGAACTTCGTCAAATCGGCTTTCGTGCCTTCCACGTCGTTCTTCTGCAGCCGGACCAGCGCGCGATAGTAGTACGCGTCGCCCGACTGCGGGAACCTGGCGATCGCTTTCTCGAAATACACGCGCGCCTCGTCCGGCTTGCCCTGATTGATGAGGCCGATCCCGACGTTGACGAACGTCGTCGGATCCTTCACGGCGGCGTCGTCCACCGACGCGAGCACCTGACGCCCCTCTTCGGTGCGTCCCTGCTCCATCAGGATGTTGCCCAGCAGCAGCTTGTTCTCGATCGCCTCCGGGTTCTTCTGCACGGCGATCTTCAGATGGTCGATCGCTTTGTCGAACTGCTTCTCGCCGTAATACGTGCGCGCGATGAGCGGCTCCACCTGGAACGCCTGCGGGTATTTGGCCAGGATGGCCTCGTAGATGCCGCGCGCTTCGGCGAACTTCTTCTCGTTGAGCAGCGCGGCCCCCTTGACGAGATCGGCCTGGATCACCTGGTTCGGATCGGGCGCCGACGGCTTCAACGTGGTTTGAATCGGCGGGACGCGCGAAAGCTCCTCGAGGGTCACCGAGATGTGAACGGGCTCGTAGCCGGCCTTCTCGAAATCGATGTTCCAGGCGCCGCGGGCGATGCCGCCCAGCGCCCACTCCCCCTTCTTGTCGGTCTTGGCCTGCGTCCCGCCCGAACCGGGCAGATCGAACTTGACCGTCGCGCCTTCGACAGGCGTGCCCTGCTCGTCGGTCACCTTGCCGGCCAATCGGCCCATGCCGCGCCAGCCTTGCGCCTGGACGGCAGAGGGTGCGATCAGCGCGACCAGAAGAGCGAGAAGTGTGATACGAAGAAAGGTATTCATACTGATCGATTGTAAACCCGTGACCGCCCGTCATCTTACTCTCGCCGGCATCGCGACCGTCGGCCTTGCCGGCGTCGCGCTTCTGTGGCCGCTCCGCCCCCATCGGGTCGCGTTCACGCCCAATCGGAACCGCAACGTCCTGCTCGTCACGATCGATACGCTGCGTGCGGACGCGCTCGGCGCGTACGGCGGACAGGCGGCGACGCCGAACCTCGACCGGCTGGCGGCCGAGGGGGTGCGCTTCACCGACGCGCACGCGCACAGCGTCGTCACGCTGCCGTCCCACACGTCGATTCTCACGGGACTCTACCCGTTCAGCCACGGTGTGCGCGACAACAGCGGTTACCGACTGGCTCCCGGCGCCACAACGCTGGCGACCGTCCTGAAGCATGTCGGCTATGCCACAGGCGCATTCGTCGGCGCGTTTCCGCTGGACGCGCGATGGGGTCTCAATCAGGGGTTCGACGACTACGATGATCACTACGGCAACACGAATCGGATCGGCGATTTGCTGATGCCGGAACGGCGCGCCGAGGTGGTAGTGGCGGCCGCGACGGCGTGGATTCGGCAGCAGCCGGACACGTGGGCCGCGTGGGTCCACGTGTACGATCCACACGCGCCCTACCGGCCGCCGGCGCCCTTCGATCAGCAATACGCGGGCAATCCGTACGCCGGAGAAGTCGCGTACACCGATCGCGCGCTCGGACCGCTGCTCGATCTGGCGCGGTCCGGGCCGCGCGGGACGCTCATCGTCGTGACCGCCGATCACGGCGAAGCGCTCGGCAGCCACGGCGAGCAGACGCACGGGTTGTTCGCGTACGAGCCGACGCTGCACGTGCCGTTCATCGTGGACGTGACGGATCGCGCGCACGCACTCGGCGCGTCGCCATCCGACCTTCCCGTGCGCCACGTCGATATCCTTCCGACCGTGCTCGACGCGCTCGGCGTCGCCGCCCCGAATGGGCTGCCAGGGCGATCGATCCTCCGCGCGCTGGACGAGGGCGACTCCACGCCGCCGCCGTCGTACTTCGAATCGCTCTCGCCGTTCTTGAATCGGGGGTGGGCGCCGCTGACCGGCGTGGTCGTCGGGCACGAGAAGTACATCGATCTGCCGATCCCCGAGCTCTACGACCTCGCCACGGATCCCGGCGAAGAGCACAACCTGTTGCCCGCCCGCGACGATCGGCGGCGTGTGCTCGAAGGGCGGCTGCGCGACACCGGCTGGCCCGGCACGAACGCGACCGGCGCGCGCGTTCAGGAAAACGCCGAGGTCAGGAGCCGGCTCCAGGCGCTCGGCTACGTCTCGGGGTCCACGGTGCCGAAAGCGCGCTACACCGACGACGACGATCCCAAGCGCCTGGTCGAACTCGACCGCATGATCCAGGAGGGCGTGAACCTGTTTCAGACGGGTCGGGCGCGCGAGGCGCTCGCGCTCTCCGAGCAGCTGATTCGCCGCCGGCCGTCGATGAGCTCGAGCCGCCTGCACGCCGCCTTTCTGCGATGGGCGCTCGGCGATCCCGCGGGGGCGATCGAGACGCTACGCGAGGCGCTGCGCGCCGGTGCCGACGCGCCCGATGTCCGGATTCAGCTCGGCATCTATCTCGCTGAGGGCGGGTCGCCGCAGGAAGCAGTACGGCTTCTGGATCCGCTGCAGCGGGAGGCGTTCCCGGATCTGGATGGACTGAACGGTCTCGGCATCGCGCTGTCCCATCTGGGACGTCAGGCCGAGGCGCTCGCGGTCTTCGACCGCATCCTGCAGCTCGATCCCAACAACGCCGGCGCGCATCAGAACAAGGGAACGGTGTATCTGACACAGGGGAAGCTCGCGGAGGCGCGCGAGTCGCTCGCGCGCGCCCTGCAGCGCGATCCGGATCTGCCCGTCGCGCTCAACGGCATGGGTGTGGTCGAGCTCAAGTCGGGGAACGCGCGCGCCGGCATCGAGGCCTGGAAGCGCGCGGTCCAGGTCGATTCACGGCAGTACGACACGCTGTTCAATCTGGGCGTGACGCTTCTCGACATGGGAGAGCGCGAAGCCGCCCGACAGTACTTCGAGCAGTTCGTCCGAACCGCGCCGCCGGCCTTCTACCGCAAGGACATCGAGAACGTCAGAGCCACGCTCAGGCGCCTCGCTCAAGAGTCAAAAAAATAAAGCCGGCGGCCGCGTGATGCGGACCGCCGGCTCATGAGGAACGACCGACGACCGACGCTCAGAAGTTGAAGCGAACTCCCAACCGCATGATGCGCGGGTTCATGATCTCGAGGATCTGATCGAACCCCGTCTTCCCCGTCAGCCGCAGGTTGTACTGACGGCCGAGCACCGTGCCCGAGTTGAACACGTTGAAGATGTCGAGGTCGATGTCGAAGTTCGCCTTCTGCAGCTTCACGTTCTTCCCGAGACGGAAATCGAGCGTCTGCACCGCGGGCAGACGATGCTCGCTCACGTCGGTGACGAGCACCTGCTTGGTGCTGTTGAAGGCATCGCCCGCGGTCGAGACGCGGTCCCGGAACCACGGCTGGCCGAACCCCTGGCGCAGGTTCCAGTTGAAGCCGAGGTCGATGCCGTACGGCGCCTGGTAGAGTCCCGTGCCGATGAACTGGTACGTCGGCAAGAGCTGATAGATGCCGCTCTTGCCGCTGCCGCCGGACCGCGTGACCACCAACCCGCCGTCGACGAGCGGCCCGGCGCCTGTCGACAGCGACGCGTTCGCGGCCGGCGTCGGATCCTGAATCGCCGTCGCTCGGTTGTCGAAGAACTCCTGGTGCTTGTTGGTGGAGAACCCGAAGCGCGCCATCCAGTGATTCGACAGACGCTTGGTGGCGTTCGCCTCGAGTCCTAGGAAACGCTGATGGTACCCGTCACGGGTCACCCGTTCCCTGCCGCCAGAGAGCGAGTCGGCCGAGAGGCCGGCCTTCAGCACCCTGTAGTACGGGACGTTGTAGCTGGACCCGTCCGGCAGGCCTGTCCCTGAGAGCGTCCCGGCCTGGACGTAGTTCGTCGAGCGCACACCGATGCGCGGATCCCAGTCGAAGTCGACCATCCGGCGATACGTGAACGCCACGCTCACGCCGAAATCAGGCCGCAGCTCGTGATCGAGGCCGACGATGAACTCGTGCGTCTTCGGCACCGAGTAGTCGCCAATCTTGTTCACCGTCGACAGCGAACTCGGCTTGTTGATATCGAACCCGTTCCAGTATTCGAGCGAGTTGAAGTCGATCTCGTTCAACTGCGCGACGTGATCGCCGTTCAGATCCCTGGCGTCGAAGGCGATATACCGGTACTGGCCGACGGCGACAAAGCTGGAGCTGCCGTTGCCCAACTGCGACGCGAACATCGCGTAGCTGCCGCGAAGCAGCGTCTTGTGGCCTTCGTCGAGAGCGTAGCTGGCGCTGAGGCGAGGCGATACCGAATTCCAGACGATCGCGTCGGCCTTGGCCGGCGACGTCAGATCGGGCAGGTACTTGGCGAACCCGCCGAGCGAGATCCCCGGCATCGAGTACTCCGGCAGGCCGTCGCTCTGCCGGTCGAGGCGCACGCCGATGTTGGCCGTCAGGCGATCGGCCGTGAAGGTGTCGCTGGCCCAGCCAGACATGTACTTCGCGTCCGCGTTGAGGTAGTTGACCGGATCGGCCTCGGCAATCATGTCCGGGTAGCCGTTCGCGAACGTGAGGATCTTGTTGCCGGGCCACGTCGTGGCCGACTGCACGCCGGTGCTGCGCCACGAGAAGCCGAACTTCAGCTCGTGCCTGCCGGAGAAGTAGCTGCCGTCGCCGGCGGCCGTGTTCATCGGCCGGGTGCTTCGGTAATCGAGGTACGAGCCGTGGTTCACGCCGCCGTCGTCCTCATAAAACTGCTTGTCCAGTCCGCCCTCAGGCGTGAGGAAGAATCCCCACGGATAGTGCGAGACGCGCGCGGTGAGGAACAGGTTGTTCCCGACCACGAAGTTCCCCTCGCCCTTGAAGAAGCCCGAGCCCAGCGACCCCTGATCCCAGGTGGTCTCGGGCGGCCGGGTGGCGCTGGCGCTGCGGCCGAACTTGTCCTTGTCGCCCTTGAAATACGTGAAGCTGCCCCGAATGCTCGGGGTGATCTGCGCCTGCGCTTTGAACGCACTGTTCTTCAGCGTCGTGGCGTCGGGCGTTTGAATGATCGTGAGGACCTTGACGTCGGTCCTGCCGAGCGAGCCCCACGCCCACAGCCGATCCTTGACGATCGGGCCGCCAACCTCGAATCCATAGTCCTTGTAAGTGTCAGTCCGGTTGCCCTTGCCGTTCGGGCTGCCCAGATTCCTGGCCAGCGTCTCGTCCATGTTGTTGCTCTGCATCGACTCGTTTTCGAAATACAACCGGGTCGAGCCGTGCGGCGTGTTCTGGCCGGACTTCAGCACAAAGTTGAGGTGGACGCCGCCGGTCGGGCTCGTCATGTCGGAACCGCCCGTGGTGACGTTCATTTCCTGGAACATGTCGAAGTCCCAGTAGGTGGGCGTGGCGCCGGTCGCCGACATGTCGGTGATGGGCACGCCGTCCAGGTTCCAGGTGGCATCCGCGCCTATGGCGCCCTTCGCCTGGTAACCCGACTGCTGGCCTGATTCGGATCCGCCGACGTTGACGCGGTCGACGATGATGCCGGGCACGGTCTGCATCACGACCCACGGATCGCGACCCGAGGGAATGTTCTGCAACTCATCGATCGAGATCGTCGTCGAAGTGCCGGTCTTCTTCGTGTCGATGACCGGCGTCGCGGCCGTGACGTTGACGGTCTCGGCCGTCCCGGCGACCGACAGTCGCGCGATCAGGGCGGTCGCCGCGCCGGCAGCGACGATGACTTGGTTGTTGGCGTAGGGATTGAACCCGGCCAAATTGGTCTTGAGTGCGTAGGTTCCGACCGGCAAGTTCAGGAAGTGCGCCTGGCCCTGCGCGTCAGACACCTGCGTCTGATTGACCGGCCCGGTGAGGTCCACCGAGACGCCCGGCAGCCGGCCGCCGGTCGAGTCTTCGACCGTGACGTCGACGCGACCGGTGAACACTTGCGCCGAGGCTGTGGCCGCGACGCCGAGGACGATCACAAGTGCCGCAAACCACGCGACGAATGCAACATTCGGTTTCATGTCTTCGGCTCCTCCTCTAAGAAGCTGAACGACCACGTGCCATTTCGGATACAGCGCAGGTCATGGATAAGACGAAGTTAAGCGCCGCCCGCCAACCGGTTGGACGCGGACGACCGTCAATGATACAGCGTTCTATATCGGACGGTGCACTCTTTCGCACTTTTAACAATTGTTCAATGAGGAGGTCGACTCGCGCCGCCAAAAACCAGGATCCCGACGGCTGTCCGAAATCGAAACATAACGCGGGATCGCCGGGCCGGGCAAGCCCTGACGCGCCAGGAGAGGCGGAAGACGCAGTCTATAATGCGCGTTGCCGTGATTGCAGTCGTCCTCGTGCTGGCCTCCGCGCTCGCGGCGACGCCGCAGGCCCCCGCGGGCGCCTCGCAGACGGGCGCGAGCCGGCTCGTGCTCGCCGCCGCGACCGACCCGCGTAATCGCGCGCTGATCGACCTCGGCCCTGATGATTTCGTTATTCAGGAAGGGCGGGACACGCGCGAGGTCCTCTCCGTCCATCCGGCGGACTATCCGATCGTGGTCCTGATTGGCACCAGCGTCGAGGTCCAGAGCGACTTCTCCACGATTCAGCGAGCCGCGATTCGCTTCATCGAACGGCTCGGAGACGACCGGCCGATTGCGGTCGCGACCTTCGGCGGCGCCCCCAGGCTGATCGCCGGCTTCGAGGACGACCGGCGCACCGTGATCGAGCGGGTGAACGCGCTGACGGGGGACCCCGCGCCTGTTCCGGACAGCCCAAGCGGGCACGTCCTCCGCGGCGCTTCGCTCGCCGCACAAACGCTGCGCGCCACGCAGTCCCTGTTCTCCGCCATCGTCGTGGTGTCGGACACGGCGGTCGACGCCGGTCGGACGCCAGACAACGACACGCTGGGTCCAGTCGTCGACAGCGGCGCGATCCTCCACATCGTCGCCCATCGCGGGACGGTGGCGGGGACCGGCTCGCCTGACGCACTACGAGCCCTTGTCGATCAGACGCACGGTGTGTACACGCCGATCTACGCCGCCGCCTCGTTCCAGCCGGCGCTCGATCGACTCGCGGATCGACTGACGACGGAGCTCGTGGTCGAGTACCTGGTGCCGACCGGGTCGAAAGCGAGCGACGTGAAGGTCGGCGTCCGGATCCCTGGCGCGCGCGTGCGCGGTCTCGGCGTGGCCCCGCGATAGCGGAATGACCGCACAGCAACAGCGAACACCGCCGAGCGCGCGGAAGCAGACCACTGCCTCGATCGGGGCATTCTCCGCCGTGGCTTTACTGGCAGCGGCGACGGCCGGCTGGTTCGTTTGGCAGCGCGCGACGCGGCCCGCCGTTCGTTCCGGTGCGTGCGCCGGTTGCAACGTCCTCCTCATTACGATCGACACGCTGCGTCTCGATCGCGTCGGCGCGTTCGGCGGACGTCCGGGTCTCACGCCGCACCTCGATCGGTTGGCGTCGGAAGGCCTGCGGCTGACGCGAACCTACAGCGCGGCGCCTCTCACGCTGCCCTCACACACCTCGATCATGACGGCGGTGTCGCCTCCCGTGCACGGAGTGCGGACAAACGGCCTGTTCCGTCTCGGGCCGAAGCTCCCGACGCTGGCGACGGTCTTGAAGTCGGCCGGCTATCGAACGGGTGCTTTTGTCGGTGCGTTCGTCCTCGACGCGCGTTTCGGACTGAATCGTGGGTTCGACGTGTACGACGATCGCTACGGCGAGCAGCACGCCAGCGATCCGACGGAAGGCGCGGAGCGCCGGGCGGAAGACGTCATCAGGCCGGCGACCGCGTGGATTCTGGACACCAGCCACCAGTCACCCGGCCTCCGCTCGCCGCAGGCGAGCTCCGGCCAGGCTCGCCAAAGCGCCGAAGGCGCGACGGCGGCAGCCACCAGCCACTGGTTCGCGTGGGTGCACCTGTACGACCCGCACGAACCGTACCGCGCGCCCGAGCCTTTTGCTTCCCAACACGAGCCGTACGACGCCGAAGTTGCGTACGCCGACGCGATGGTGGGCCGGCTGCTCGCGGACCTCCGGTCGGCCGGCCAGCTCGATCGGACGCTCGTCGTCGTCGCGTCCGATCACGGCGAGAGTCTCGGCGAGCATGGCGAGCGGACGCACGGCGTGTTTGTGTATGAGGCCACGATGCGCGTGCCGTGGATCGTGTGGGCGGGATCGCGTGTACCCAAGGCTTCGTCCGATGCCCTCGTTCGTCTGATCGATCTCGCGCCGACCGCTCTGGATCTGCTGGATGTTCCGACGCCGAAGGAGTTCGAAGGGCGTTCGGTCATCCCGGCGGTGACCCCGCGGGGCCAGCGGGCGCCGCGCGACGCCGAGAGAATCGCGTACATCGAGGCGATGGATGCCAACCTGACGCGGAACTGGGCACCGCTGACGGGCGTCGTGACGCAGGATTCCAAGTTCATCGAGCTGCCGATCCCGGAACTGTATGACCTCGCCACCGATCCCGGGGAGACGACCAACGTGTTCGCGCGCCGCCCGGAGCGTGCGCGTGCACTCGCGGCGCGGCTGCGCGAATCCACGACGGCGTTCCTGTCGCACGGATCGGCCGCGACAAAAACGACGCTCGGCGGCGATGCGCGGCAGCGGCTGCAGGCGCTCGGGTATGTCGCGTCGGGCGCGGAACCGGGCAAGCGCGAACTCACCGACGCCGACGATCCGAAGAAGCTGATTGGTCTTGCCGAGGCGCTCAATCGCGCCGTTATCGACTTCGGCCGCGGCGCGCGAGAACAGGCTATGGCTGCCGTTCAGACCATCGTCCGCGATCATCCGACTTTCACCACGGCGCGCACTGAGCTGGCGACAATGCAGCGGCAGGCCGGAGATCTGACGGGAGCGATCGCGACGCTCGACACGCTGGCGCGGACGGGCGTGACCGACTCCCGAGTGCTCTTGGTGCTCGCGGCCTATCTCGACGAGGCAGGACAGGCTGACAAGTCCCTCGCCCTCATCAACGCCGTCATCGCGGCCTATCCGGACGACGCCGAAGCCTACAACTCACGCGGCGTAATCGAGATGCGCCGAGGACGCCACGACCGCGCCCGCGCCGCGTTTCAGAAGGTGCTCGATCTCGATCCGACTTCGGCGACCGCGTACGCGAATCTCGGCGTCGACAATCTCGCGGCGCGCGACCTTCCCGCGGCGATCGAGCATCTGAAACAGGCGCTCGCGCTCGATTCGCGCCAGTACGATGCCCTCTACAATCTGGCGGTCGCGCTCCACAAGGCCGGCCGTCAGGACGAGGCGCGTCCGTTCCTCGAGCGCTTCGTCCGGGACGCTCCGCCCGCACAGTACGCCTCCGACATCGCCCGCATCCGGGCGTTGCTCGCGCAAAAAAAATAGGCCGGGTGGTCGCCCACCCGGCCCATCGACATTACCTACCTGCCTTACCCGACTTAACCTGCCCTCCCCGCCTTTCTTACCAGATGAAGCGGAAGCCGACCCGGCCCGTCCGCGGACCGAGAATGGCGGTCGGGTTCTGGAAGGCCGGCCCGGTCGCGCGGCTGATCGTCTCGGCCGCATACTGGTTGGTCAGGTTGAAGATGTCGCCGAACAGGCGCACCTTCGCAGCCGACCCGAGGTTCACGGTCTTCTCAATCCGCAGGTCCAGAACCGAAATGTTGTCCTGGCGGAAGTCGCCGTACTGCCCCACGTAGACGGTCGTCGAGGTCAGGCTGGAGCCCGTCGCCGCGCTGAACGTGCACGCGCACGAGGCCGGCGCCGACACCGACAGCGTCCGAGCGTAGTTCGAGCCGCGCTGGAACCTGTACGACGCGCTCGTGAAGATCCCTAACGGGAACGTGTAGGTGCCGGTCGCCTTGAAGCTGGCGCTCGTGTAGTCGTAATCGGTCGGCCCGTTCGGCGTGTTCGGGAACCCGCCCGGGAAGTCATGGTGCCAGGTGTACCCGACTCCACCGCTGACCGAGTAGTTGTGGCTCTGGCGCTTCGTGAGCGAGAACTCGATCGTCTTGAACGTGCCGTTGTCGGGGTTGTTCGACACGGTCTGCGTATTCGGGAAGTTCCCGATGCTCGCCGTTGGAACGCCGTAGAAGGTCAGCGTCTGGTCGTCCGCCGTGCCTCTCACTCCGTCCAGGCCGATGTCGACGAATGGGAACGCGACCGTGTACGCGCTCGCCGGACGCAGGGTCTGATACGTGTTGACCTGGTTCCGCACGGCGTTGTAGACGAACCCGACGCGCGCGCCCACGCCTTCGCTCAGCTCCTGCTCGAAGTACCCCGTCGCCTGATGCGAGTACGGCTGCGCCAAGTTCGGATCGACCTTGATGTTGCCGGCGAGCGCGGCCGCGGTCTGCGCGCCCTCTTCGCCGACCTGGTAGATCCCATCGCCGGGCTTGCATGTCGTGCACACCTTGGTGTCGGTCCACGTGTACGTCGCGCTCTTGGCGTCCTGATTCGGGTTCGCGTTGGCGGCGATGCCGACGCCCGGATTGAAGCGGTAGAACCCGTAGTTCACTTTGATCACGGACTTGCCGGTTCCGCGCAGGTCGTAGGTCACGCCGACGCGCGGCGCGATCGAGTTCCACGTGACGTAGGTCGTCTCAGGGAAGGTCACCGCCGGAATCGACAACGGACCGATCGTGTTGGCCAGCTGCTGCTGTTCCGGCGTCCACACCTTGTAGTAGTCCCAGCGCAAGCCGAGGTTCAGCGTCGCGCGGCCGAACGTGTACTGATCGCTGAAGAACGCGTCGTACGTATCCAGCTTGTCGACGCTCAGCAGGTTCCCGTTCGGGCCGTCGCCGAGGCTGCCCAGGTGAGTGGCGGTCGGGAAGTAGGCGATGATCTGCTGCGCGACGCCGTTGTTGAGGTTCTCGCGGATGTTCCCCGAGGCGCCCTGCGTGCGGCCGTACCACCCGGTCTCGAGCAGCAATTCACCGCCGAGCTTGAAGTTGTGCGTGCCGCCCCAGCCATCTTTAAAGTAAGTTAGGGAGCCCGTGGCCTGCCGTCGCTGCCGGTCGGTCTGCCCCTTGCGATCGCCGCCCTGGAGGGCCGTGGCCTTGCCGCTGTCAACGATGTAATAGGCGGTCGTGTCGGTGTTGGCTTCCAGCGGGAAGTAGTAGCCGAACACGCCGTAGCGCGCTTCCGCGTACAGCTTGTTGCTCAGCGTCCCGTTCCACTCGCCCTTGTAGACCCAGCTACCCGAGTTCTGCGTCCACGTGGCGTCGAGACTCGTGTAGGTGTTCGCCGCAATGGGAAGCCGCGTGGGCTGAATCTTCTGGCCCCATTGGTAGTAACCGATCAGCTTGTTGTTTTGGTTGACCTGATACGTCACCTTGCCGGACGGATTCCAGAGGCGCGTGTCGAACGTCGTGCCTGCGATCGGACCGATGAAGTTCGGCTGCTGCACGGCGTTCTTCTGATCGCGGTGCGAGAAGTACCACCACACCTTGTCCTTCCTAATTGGGCCGCCAACGTTCAGGTTGAAGTCGCGGTACTTTTCGATTTCGTTGCTGTGCTCGCGGATGCCCTTGTTGGCGATCACGTCGGCCGGAATGTTCGCGCCCTGGAACGAGTTCCGTTCGTAGTCCTGGTAGATCTCGCCCTGAAACTTGTTGCCGCCCGACTTGCCGAGGAACTGGCTCTGCACGCCCGGCGTCGGCATCTCGGCGCCTTGGGCGATCGTGCCAAGGAAGACCTCTTCGAACGAGCCGTAATCGAAGTAGAACCCGGCCCCGCTCGTACCTTCGGTCGTGTTGATGCCCTCGACAAGGACGCGGTTCTGCCCGCTGTAGCCATACGCCGTGTAGCCGGTCTGCGTGCCGGCGCGGTTGCCGCCGACGTCGATGCGGCTCATCGTGACGGCCGGCGTGACCGCCAGCAGCGACCACATGTCGCGGGCGTTTGGAATCTCCTGCAGCGCCTCGAGCTTGAAGTTCTGCTGGACGCGCGTCGACGAGGTGTCGATGACGGGCGACGCGCCGGTGACCGTCACGGTCTCCTGCAGGGACGCCACGGCGAGCTCGACGTTCACCGCCGCAGTGAACCCCATCGCAATCTGAATGTTCTCGCGCTTGAGCGTGTTGAAGCCCGCCAGCTCAAACGTCACGGTATAGGTGCCGGGCGGAAGCGCCGGGAAGCGGTAGTTGCCGCCGGCATCGCTGACCGTTGTCTGGACGCCCATCAGCGACGGGCTCCCAGCCGTGACCGTCACGCCGGGGAGCACGGCGCCACTGCTGTCGGCAACTTTGCCGTTGATGGAGCCGGTGGTGCTTGCGCCACCGCCTTGCGCGAACGCGTGGGTCGACGCGAGCACGCAGACCGCGAGCATCGCGACAACCAAACTGAACCCTCGACCTCTCATGAACCCCCTCCTCACTCAAACTCAGTGCGGGCCTGGCCTGTTGAACAAATTCACATCCACGCGCGCCGTTCGGCCGCTGTGCGTTTTCGTGCTGAAGCCATACCAGCAGGCAAACGCTGTGCTCGGATCTGAAGTTGGAGAGCTTAGCATCGAACCTTTGAACGGGCAACGATTTACGCTAGCCTCTGCTTGTCACACAGAGAGAAATCTCGCTGAGAATTCAAGAACTTGGTTTTCAGAAATGCGCCAGCCGGATTTGGGAAGCTTCCCAAGCGCCGGAGGGGCCTGGATCCGGCGCTGTCAGGTTTAATGGCGAGGCGTCTCGATCTGCCTGAGTGCCTCTTCAATCAGGCTCTCATTGTCTTCCTTGGAGAGATTGCGGCCGATGATCTTGGACGCGATCATCACCGACAAGTCGACGGCTTCGCGGCGGATCTGCTGCAGCGCGCGCGCGGTTTCCAGTTGGATCTGGCGCTCGGCGTTGCGAACGATGGCGTCGGCGTCCGATCGCGCTTTCTGCTTCATCTCTTCCCGGAGGCGTTCTCCGTCCGCGCGGCTCTTGGTGACGATCGTTTCCGCCTCGACACGCGCGGCCTTGATGATCTGGGCCGACTCCTGCTGCAGGCGCTCCAGCTCCTGCTTCGCCTGCTGCGCGTCATCCAGCGACTTCCGGATCAACGCCTGCCGGTTTTCGAGCGCCTGGAGGAGCGGACGCCACGCGAACTTCGCGAGCAGCGTCAGCAACACGAGGAACGTGACGATGGTCCAGATGAACAATCCGGGATCTGGCTGGACCAGCGGGTTATCCATAATGTGTCCTTCGAATCCGCTCACAGCTGTCAGCTCTCAGTGCCGAAAGCCGTCAGCCGACAGCTACTTCAGCAGCACCACGAGCAACGCGAACACCTCCGCCAGAATCGCCACGCCTTCGAGGAGGAAGAGCGGCAGATTCACCGCGCCGGTGATTTTGTCGGCCGCGCTCGGCTGCCGCGCGATGCCCTCCGCCGCCGCGGCCGCCAGCTTGCCAATCCCCAGTCCCGCGCCGATGACGATCATGCCGAGCGCCATCGCGGCGCCAAAGAAATGCAGACTTCCTACCATTCGCCTGTCCTCCGTTGAAGGTCTTAGTGATGCGCGTGAATAGCCATGCCGATGAACACCGCCGACAGCAGCGCGAACACGTACGCCTGAACCAGTACGACGATGATTTCCAGCGCGGAAATGCCGACCGCGAGCGGCACGGACACCGCGACGCCGACGCCGATGCCGGCCGCGGCCCGTCCGAAGATGTCCGTGAACAAGAACACGAACGAGAGAATCGCCAGAATCGCGATGTGGCCGCCCGTCATGTTGGCCGCAAGTCGCATCGTCAAGGCGAAGGGCCGGACGAACATGCCCATCACCTCGATCGGAATCAGGATGATGTAGAGCGCCCAGGCCAACCCGTGGGGCACGAGGTTCTTCCAGTGCTGGATGAAGCCGTGAGCCCGCGAGCCGGCGACGATGATGGCGCCGAACGTTATCGTCGCCAGAGCGGCCGTCACGTTGAAGTTGGCGGTCGCCGTCGTGCCGCCGTGCATCACGTGCTTGACGAACGAATCCTCGGCCGTGTGCAGCACCCAATGATCCAGCAGGCCCAATGTCTCGAACACGGGAATGAGGCCGATGCCGTTGGCGCACAGGATGAACACGAACAGGGTGAGCACGAGCGGCGTCCATGTGTTCACCCATTTCCGGCCGACGTTCGGCTGGACGATCGCATCGCGCACGAATTCCACGACCGCTTCGAGCGCGTTCATGAATCCGGTGGGCAGCGGGCGATCCTGCTTGAGGTAGCGACGCACCGTCCACGTCACCACGACGAAGACGGCGATCGAGACGAGCCACAGCATCAACACGTGTTTGGTCACCGAGAAGTCGATGCCGAGCACGTGCGGCAGGCGAAGCAACGGATGGTCGAGCCCGCTGTTCGACACGTGCTCGATGATCACCTTGCCGGCGTTGAATTTCTCGGCGGCGTCGGTGGCAAGGTGTTCCTGGACGGCTTCCTGGACCAGCATGATCGTCGATTGCCCGTCTACCCTCGTCTTGGAGCAGCGCTCGAGCCGCCTGCGAACAGCCGGCGCAGCGCGAGGGCTTCGATCAGGTGCAACGCGATGAAATAGCTCGCGAAGCTGGCGACGAACGGCACCGGATGCAGCGCCAATCCTTTGAGCATCACCGCGACATACGCTCCGAAGAACACCATCTTGCCCGCGAACGCGGCGATCATCAGCGCGGTCACGCGCTCAGGATCCCGCCGATACGTCCGCTCGATCAGCGCCCAGGTGCCGCTGGCCACCGCGAGCGGCGCGATCATCCCGAGCAGAACCTCGAGTCCGGTTCGCGTCCCGACCCACCCGACAGCCGCGAGCCAGGACACCACGCTCGCCCCGACCATCCAGCCGATCGTTTTCATCGGTGCCAGACCGTCTTGGCCAGCTCGTAGAACCCAACGATCAGGCCGATCAGCAACCCGATCAGCAGGCCCCAGGGCGCCGTTCGCCACCACGAGTCCAGCGCGTACCCGATGCCCCCGAGCAGGACGATGGCGCCGATCAGCGAGTAGCTGGCCCCCGCCGCAGGTCCCGATCGACGAAGATTCTCTTGGAGATACTTTAGAGAACGCGCCAGGAAAAAATCGGGGTCGTTGTCGGGCATGTTCCCCTAGCGCACGCGGGCATTATCGTGCACCGCGTCGCCGGGGAGTATAGCGTATCTTGTGAAATACTTCACCAGCCGTCAGCGAATCGCCGCCGCGATCCCCGCGGCGCCAAGGGTGCGCGCCGAGGCGTCCGCCGCCTCGAACAGCAGCCGCGGGTAGACCCCGAGGACGATCGTCGCCAGCACCGCGACCCCGAGCGCCAGCGCCAGCGCCGGACTCGTCGTCGGCTGCGAGCCGATCTGTTCACGTTTCACATACATGAAGACGACGATGCGGACGTAATAGTAGAGCGAGACCGCGCTGTTGAGCACGCCGATCACGGCCAGCCAGTAGTACCGCGCGTCGATCGCCGCGCTGAACAGCCAGAACTTGCCCATGAACCCCGCCGTCGGAGGAATGCCGCCCAGCGACAGCATGAACAGCAGCATGGCAAATGCGGCGAACGGGTTCCGGAAGTGCAGGCCGCTGAAATCCTTCAGTTCGTCGCCGACGACGTCCTCGCGCCGCAGCAGCACGACGACGCCGAAGGCGCCGAGCTGCATGAACGAATAGACCATGAGGTAGACGAGCGTCGCCGTCACGCCGCGCGACGTACCCGCCACGATCCCGATGAGCACGTAGCCCGCGTGCGCGATGGAGGAGTACGCCAGAATGCGTTTGACGTTGGATTGCGTCAGCGCGGCGACGTTGCCGATCGTCATCGTCGCGATCGCCAGCACCTCGAACAGCAGACGCCAGTCGGCGCTCATCGACGAAAGGCCTTCCAGGAAGATCCGGATCAGCATCGCGAACGACGCCGCCTTCGATCCCACCGACAGGAACGCCGTGATGGGCGTCGGCGCGCCTTCGTAAACGTCGGGCGCCCACATGTGGAACGGCACGGCGGCGATCTTGAAGCCGACGCCGGCGACCACGAGCATCACCGCGAGCACCAGTCGCGCATCGCGCTCCTGACCGATGAAGGCCGTCGTCATGGCACGCAGGTTCGTCGTGCCCGACAGTCCATACATGAGCGACATGCCGTACAGCAGGATGCCGAGCGAGAACGCGCCGAGCAGAAAGTATTTCACCGCGGCTTCATTCGACCGCGGGTTCGGCTTGATGAACCCCGCCAGAATGTAGAAGGACACGGCCATCGTCTCGAGGCCGACGAAAATCGTGATGAGGTCGATGCCGCCCGCCATGATCATCATGCCGAGCGTGGCGCAGAGCACCAGGAAGTAGTACTCGCCGGGCGACGCGCCCTCCACCTCGAGATAGCGCACGGACATCAAGACCGTCATCCCGGCCGAGACGAGGAAGACCACTTTGAAGAACAGGGCGAACTGATCCACGGCCAGCAGGCCGTGCGCGACCTCGACGTGGGTGTGCGCGAACGGCACGAGCGACGCGAGCGTCGCGCCAATGACGAGCAGCGTGACCCAGGCGAGCGCCGTGCCGCTCTTACGCGGCAGCAGCACGTCCGCAATCAGCACGAGCAGCGCCCCGCCCGTGATCACCAGCTCGGGCAGGATGTAGTAGAAATCGCTCGTGGAAACGCCCGGAGGCATCAGCGCTTCTCCGGGGACGGATCTCCGCCCGATGGCTTCGGAGACGCGTCCCCGACGTCGCACGGCATGGCCGCGAGGAACTTCGCCGCCGGGTTGTTCGAGGCGACCACCTGGGCCGGCGTCGGCGGCGCGGTGTCACAGTCGGCGGCCTTCGCCGCGGCGTACTCGGGGCTCACGCGCGACATCACATGCTGGACCGACGTCTCCAGCCGTCGCAGGAACGGCGCCGGGTAGAGTCCTATCCAGACCGCGAGGATCAGCAGTGGCGCGAAGGTCGCGAACTCCCGATGACTCAGGTCCAGCAGCCGCTCGTTTTTCGGATTCTCGATCTGCCCGAACATCGTCCGCTGGTAGAGCGAGAGCATGTAGGTCGCACCGAGCACGACGCCGCTCGCCGCGAAGGCCGCCCACATCTTGCTCGTCACGAACACCCCTTGCAGGATCAGGAACTCACCGATGAAGCCATTCAGCGTCGGCAACCCAATCGACGACATCGTCATGATCAGGAAAACCGCGGCGAACACCGGCATCACTTTCGACAACCCGCCGTACTCCGAGATCTCGCGCGTATGGCGGCGCTCGTACACGATGCCGACAATCAAGAAGAGCGCGCCGGTCGAGATGCCGTGGTTGAGCTGCTGCACGATGCTGCCCGTGATGCCCACCGGATTCAGCGCGAACATGCCGAGCATCACCATCGCCATGTGACTGACCGAGGAATAGGCGACGAGCCGCTTCCAGTCCTTCTGCGCCAGCGCGACGAGCGCGCCGTAGACGATCCCGATGATCGACAGCACGACGATCATCGGGACGAAGTGCTTCGAGGCGTCCGGCAGAATCGGCAGACTGAAGCGCAGGAAGCCGTACGTGCCCATCTTCAGGAGGACGGCCGCCAGAATCACCGAGCCCGCCGTCGGCGCGTCCGTGTGCGCGTCGGGCAGCCACGTGTGGAACGGGAACATCGGGACCTTGATCGCGAAGCCGAGGAAGAACGCGAGGAAGACCCACCACTGCAGGT
>JACPZV010000498.1 GCA_016195295.1 Acidobacteriota bacterium | reverse complement strand
GTCCCTGGTCCCTAACGTGAGGCGGTCGTGCCCGAGCCGAGCAGCACCTTCTTGAACACGTCGTTCGCGACGCGCATCTCCTCGGAGGTGCCGATCGAAATCCGCGCCCAGTTGATGAGCGGTGGGAAGTCACGCCCGATCATCACGCCCATCCGCCCGCACGCCTCGCGAAAGTCCTTCGCCGGCCGCTTGACGTCGACCAGGATGAAGTTGCCCTGCGAATCGCTCACCCGGTAGCCGCCCGCCGTAAACGTGCGCACCGTGGCGTCGAGCGTCGCCCGGTTCTGATCGCGCTGCTTGGCGATGTGCGCCGTGTCCTGAATGGACGCCGCCGCCGCCGCCGCGCTCAGCACGTTCATGCTGCCGGTTCGGTGCGGCGCGATCATCTTGAGCGTATCCGGGTGTCCAATCGCGTAGCCGACGCGCAGGCCCGCCATGCCGTGCACCTTCGAGAAGGTCCGCGTGACGATCACGCGCGGGTATTTCATCGCCAGCGGAACTCCAGTGCCGTAGGACGGATCGACGACGAAGTCCGAGTACGCTTCGTCGAGGAGGATGGTCGTAGCGGGAGACGAGGCAAGCACGTCCTCGACGAACTTGGCGACCTCCGTCGCCGAGCGCACCGTTCCCGTTGGATTGTTCGGATTGCAGAAGAACACCAGGCCCGCGCCCTTGGCGGCGGCGATCATGCCCGCCAGATCGAGCTTCAGGTCGGCATCAACCGGGACGTCCTTGACGGGCGCCTTCATCGCCTTCGCCTGCCGGCCGGGGCTCTCCCAGGTGGGCAGGGCCTCGACGAGCGGGCGGTTCGGCGACGTAAACGCGGCAACCGCCGCGTTGATGACCTCGCCCGACCCGGTGCCGACGAGCACGTTCGCCCGATCGACCTCGAAGCGTTTCGCGATGGCCGTCGTCAGATCGTCGACGTTGGTGGGATAGCGACCCGACACGGGGCCGAGCACGCTCCGCACGGCGTTGACCGCGGCCGCTCCCGGCCCGTACGCGTTCTCGTTGGAGCTGATCTTGATGGGTCCGGGTTTCGCCGGCGTTCCCTGGAGTGCGGCGTCGATCGCCGCGAGCTCCGTCCCGGCGAATCCTTCGCGTCCGCGCGCGGCCATGAAATCGGTCGACAGCAGACCGACGCCCGCGGCGCCGGCAGTTCGGAAGAACGAGCGACGGGAGAGCGACATACTGCCTCCTTGCATCAGAACGAAGTTACCAATCCGCGCGGCGACGGATCGTCAGCTGCTCATGCGAGCGACAGGATACCGCAACTCCTGGCCCGCAACCACCTCCTCCGCACGCAAGGCCGGCCTGGAGGCTCGACCTCTCGAACGTTCGGATTTCACACCTTCGGCTGCTCGACGAGGTGTGTCAGGAACTGGCGCACTTCGTCGAGCGTTTTCGCGTGCGCGATGCCGTGCGGCGGACCGGGATGGTGGTCGCCGTACGCGATGACCGGCACGCCGTACTGCGTCGCCAGCCAGATTTCTGACTCCGTCCCTTCACGCCCGGGCAGCGCGACCATCGCATCCGCCGACAGCACGTTGATGTGGTTCCGGCTCGAGCGGAGCGTCCCCTCTTGGCCGCTGTCGGGCAGATGCGTGTAGATGGCGATTTCCACGGATTCGTTGGGATAACCCGGCAGCGGCTCGTACGCGACGTCCGTGGCCGTTCGCTCCTCGAGGCGATCGAGGCCAACGACGCGCGCGGGCACGATGCCGATCGCGAGACCAGTACGCGAAGACGATTCGACGAACGCGCAGCTGACGGCCTCCATCACGCCGTGGCCGCCGCCGGTCAGCAGGTGGAACCCCAGCGACGCAATCAGCCGTCCAACCTCGGCGCAGTGCGGATCGGCGACGCGCCCCGATCCGATGACCGCAACGATCGGCCGGCGATGACGGGCCCGGCGGACCGAAGACCGTGGATCGCGGGCTGATCGAGGATTCAATTCGGAATCCGCACTTCAATCCGCAATCCGCGATCCTCAATCCGCAATCCTCGCCGGGCCGTCACCTTTCTGCCGGCCCGCGACATCGAGGTCACCTCGACGTCCACGCGCGCGGCGTCGGCGGTCGCGACATGAACGGGCACGACGTTCTGCGAGCAGTAGCCCCCGCCCGTGTCGACCAAGCCCGATGAGATGAGCCGCCGCGTGCCCGCGGCGTAGACGCGGACTTCCGCGCCAGCTCTCGTGCGTCGCCCGCGAGCGTCGACGACGTCGATCGACAGCGACTGGCGCGCGCGCGTGGCGGGCAACAGGTTGCGGAACAGATAATGACCGCCTCGCGGATCGTTGTTCGTCAACGCCAGGTCGACCGCGCCGTCGTTGTCGTAATCGATCCACTGGACGCCGTGACTGGCATCGTGCTCGTTCACGAGCGCCGGCAGCACGTCTCGAAACGCGCCGCCCTCGTTGTGGAAGAGATGATCGGGATAGTGCGTCACGTCGGCGAGAAACCCGGCGACATAGAGATCCGGCCGTCCGTCGTTGTCGTAGTCGCCCCAGGACGGCGTCGTCGCGTGCTGGTCGAACAGGAGACCGGCGGCTTTCGTCACGTCGACGAACCGCCGGCCGCGATCGTTGCGATACAACGCGCTCGGCCCGTAATTGGCAACGAAGAGATCGAAGAGCCCGTCGCCGTCGAAGTCGGCCACGGCAGGCCCCACGCCACCGAACTCTTCCGAGCGCCGCGGCGCGTCCACGCCCCACTCACGCGCGACATCGACGAAGTGGGGGACGGGAGTCGCAGCGCGGTCGGTTGGCGACTCCCGTCCCCCATCATTGCGGAACAAGCCGTTGGTGTCGCCATTTTGATTCGCGACGAAGAGGTCGAGATCGCCGTCGCCGTCCATGTCGAACCAGACGGCGCCGACCGTCTTGCGCGGATCGCCGATGCCCGACTCCGAAGTCACATCGGTGAAACGGCCGCCGTCGTTTCTGAACAACCGATTCGGTTTGTCGCGAAAGACAACAAAGAGATCGAGGTCGCCGTCGTTGTCGTAGTCGATCCACGATACCTGACGCGTGACGCCTGTCAGGTTCAGACCGAGCGCCGGCGCGACGTCGGTGAAGTGACCGTGGCCGTCGCTGTGGTACAGCTTGTTCGGCGCGCCCCTGTCAGTACTAACGAAGCCGACGTAGAGATCGACGTGGCCGTCGCCGTCGTAGTCGCCCCACGCCGCCGCACGCGTTTCGATGTTGTCGGCGACACCGGCTGACGCGGCCACGTCCTCGAAGCGTCCGTGATTTTGTTTGTAGAGACGATTGGGCCGGCCGCGAAAACCGACGAACTCGTCGAGCTGGCCGTCGTTGTCGAAATC
Source organism: Acidobacteriota bacterium (assembly GCA_016195295.1). GTDB lineage: Bacteria > Acidobacteriota > Vicinamibacteria > Vicinamibacterales > CAVVIG01 > SRVP-36. The sequence goes on along the minus strand of JACPZV010000498.1, from coordinate 3,412 downwards.
CGCCCAGGCGTTGGGCATCCCGCCGGGCGCGGAGAACAGTTCGGGCTGAACCAGCTCGAATGCGGGGGCTGAATTGTCCGCGGCAGGCGCCGAAACGATCAACGTCCCGGCGATCGCCGCGGCAACCAGCCACCGAAGAGTCTTCACTTCTGCCTTCTGCCTTCTAACTTCCAACTTTGAACGCGACAGCGGCCATCGTCTTGTCCCACATCATCACCAGCTTGCCGCCGGCGTCGCTCATGTCCGTGAACTCCCACGACATTTCCTCGACCGAGAACGGCAGCGTCGTAATTGTCATCGGCGCGCGGACGACGTCCTTCGCCGGCGTGTAGTCGTAGGCGCCCCAGATCTCCGCCTTGTTGTTCGGGTCGTAGCGTGTCTGCGCCTTCCAGCTCGAGACGATGAACGTCCAGTTGTTCGGCTTGAGATCGATGAACATCGTGTAGGTGCCGGGCGCAACGGTCTTGCCGTTGATCACGAGCGGCACTTCGGTCTTGAGCTGCGTCGAGACGTTCGCGCCCGCGCGCCACACGGGTGCGTCGGGGTTGGCGATCTTGCCGTAGTTCGCGCCAGTGCCGCCGAACACGTCGCGGCCGCGTTTGATCGGCCGGCCGTAGGTAATCTCGATCCACTTGCCGCCCTGGTAGACCGGACCCTCGGATCCCGGCACGTACTTGCCGCCGACTTGCGCGGCGGAACTGCCGGCGGGACTCGCGGGTCGTCCGCCGCCTTGGGCAAAAACGAGTGCGCTAATCCCGAGCGCGAGCATGCCGGTTGCGATCAGTCTGCGTGTCATTCGTTCGCTCCTCACTCGCCTCCCTTCGGCAAGCTCACGGCACCCCGTGCTTGTCGAGGGATGAAACGGTTCGCGACCAGTGTCGCACAAGTCTTCCGACCTCGGTTTCAGGTTTTCAGTTTTCACTTTTCAGTTTTACCTTTTCAGTTTCCTGGTCCGCGGCGTAGGTGCGGCCGACCATGGATCCTCCGGCCACGGATGTTTCGGGTAGCGGCCGCGCAATTCCTTTCGCACCTCCGGATAGGTGCGATCCCAGAAGCTGCGCAGATCGCGCGTGACCTGGACCGGCCGTCCGTTCGGCGCGAGCAGCGCGAGAACGACCGGCTCGTGGCGGCGACCGATACGTGGCGTCTCAGCCAGGCCGAACAGTTCCTGCAGTTTCACGGACACGGACACGGTGCCGTCCTCGTTGTACTCGATGGGCTTGTGACGGCCGCTCGGCACGACGAGTGACGCCGGCGCGTCGCGCTCGAGATCGAGAACGACGCCGGGCGGCAGTGCTTCGGCGATTCGAACCGCATCGAGCGACCGCGCGCCGTACGCGGCCGTGCGAACCAATTCGTTCAGATCGATTTCCCGCCCGGCAAATCGCAGCCGCCGAAGCCATCGCGCGTCGTCTTCACTCGGGCCGCGCGCGAGCCACGAGTCGGCCAACAATCGCGCGGCGATCTCGAGGTCGACCTTCGTCGGCCGTTCACTCAGCACGAGCGCGTCGTAGCGATCAATCACGGCCGCCTTCACGGTGCCGCTCGCGGGGTCGAAGCGATGAACGGTCTCGGATGCGGTTGGCTGGAGCCATTTGCGTTCGACGCGACTCGCGAGACGGATGCGAGGAAGATTTGGTGGCTGGTGGCTGGTGGGTGAAGAACGGTGGCTGGTGGCTAGTGGCTGGTGACTACCGACGGGTGACTGATGACTGACATCGAGCGCGACGAGAAACTCGCCGTCCCTCACACCGCTTTCCGGCGCCATCGTCGCGCCGGCGCCGGACGCAAGCTTGACGTTCGGCGATCCCGGTTCGCGGCGTTGCGCGACGCGGTCGGGATAACCGGAGAGAATCGCGAGGCGGAAATCAGCGTCGTGTAGGGCGGGTCCTTTCGGACCCGCCTTATTGCCGGGTCCAAAAGGACCCGGCCTACACATCCGTTCGATCTCATCCGCCACGCGCTGCACGTGCGGCGGCATCTCTCGCCAGTTGTCCAGCGCGGATAACAAATCGGAGTTCGTCGTCGCTGCGCGCGGCGGTAGCAAGTGCCGTTCGGAAAGAATCGCGCACGCCTGCGCGATCTGACGCGCGCCGTTGGCCGCCACGAGCATGCGCGCGAGCCGCGGATGCAGCGGCAGTCGACGCACCTGCTCGCCGATCTGCGTAAGTAGGGCGGGTCCTTTCGGACGCGCCTGGGCCGCGTCGCCGGGTCCAAAAGGACCCGGCCTACGTACTGCGAAAGGACCCGGCCTGCGTACTGCGAAAGGACCCGGCCTATCCGATTTGGTCAGTAGGGCGGGTCCTTTTGGACCCGCCTCGATCAATTCCAACCGCGCCAACAGCGTCAGCGCCGCGTCGAGGTCATCGGCGCGCGGCGGCTCGAACCACTCGAGGGTGCGCGGATCGCCGCCCCACGCGATGACATCGAGCGCGGTGCTCGACAAATCGACGCGGTGGATCTCGGGCTCGCGATGCGGGCGCAGCCGATCGCGCGAGTCCCAGAGCCGCCGCACGACCCCGGGCGCGAGTCGACCTGCACGGCCCGCGCGCTGATCCGCCGCGTCGGCCGTGATGCGCTCAATCTCCAGGCTGTCGATCCCGCGGTCGGCGTCGTAGCGCGCCACCTTGTGCACGCCGGTGTCGACGACTGCCGTCACGCCAGGCACCGTGAGCGACGTTTCGGCGATGTTCGTCGCGACGATGATCCGGCGGCGCTCGGATGGACGCAGCGCGAGGTCCTGCGCCGCGGCGTCGAGCGATCCGTGCAGCGGCAGGATCTCGACATCGCCGCCGACGCGCGACTGGAGATCGGTCACCGCCCGGCGAATCTCCGGCGCGCCAGGAAGAAAACACAACACGTGACCGCCGGTCGCACCGAGCAGATCGATCGCCGCGTCAGCGACGGATTGTCCCGGCGCGTACGCGATGTCGACCGGATGCACGCGGCCGGGCACGTCGATCACGGGGCAGGCATCGAGAAACGACGACACGGCGTTCGCGTCCAGCGTCGCCGACATGACGACGATGCGAAGGTCGTCGCCCCTCGACCCCGCTCGGGGCGACCCTGAGCGCGTCGAAGGGTCGCGCGCGCGCCAAGCCTGTCGCGCGAGCGCGATCGCCAGATCGGCATGGATGCTGCGCTCATGGAACTCGTCGAGGACAATCGTGCGAAAGCCGGAGAGCAGCGGATCGCTTTGTAGCCTGGCGGTCAGGATGCCCTCGGTGACGACGAGCAGTCGCGTGTCGGCGGTGAACTTGCGGTCGAAGCGGATCTGCCAGCCGACCTCGCGGCCGAGCGTCCAGCCGCGCTCGCTCGCGATGCGCGCCGCGATCGCTCGCGCGGCCACGCGGCGCGGCTGCAGGAGGATCACCGGACCGTCGTCGACGAGCGCAGGCTGCACTCTCGTCGT
>JACPZV010000082.1 GCA_016195295.1 Acidobacteriota bacterium | reverse complement strand
TTCGTGGTGCCGGATGGCGTCGCGCAGCTCGCGAATGCGCTCGGCTGGGGGCTTCACCGGTCCCGCGACAGGACGTAATCGGGCAGCGCAAGCAGGGCGTCGCGCTCGGCGCTGGCGGGAAACACGTACAGCGGCTTCTTCGCGCGCTCGGCGAAGTCCACCGCGCGACGCGTGGCGTAGTCGATCGACGCGTGCTCGCGCAGCCGATGCACGAGCTCGTGCCACGCCTCCTGCGCGACGGCGCGCGACGCGATCACGTCGCGCACGATCCGCGAGGCCGCGCCGTCGGTTTCGTGGCGCAGCAAGTGAATGAGCGGCAGGGTCACCTTGCCTTCGCGCAGGTCGCTGCCGATCGGCTTCCCGACCGCCTCGGCGTCGCCCGTGAAGTCCAGGAGGTCGTCCACCAACTGGAACGCCATGCCCAGGTTGAAGCCGTACTCCCGCAGCGCCTGCCCTTGCTCGCTCGACACCTTGCCCAGCATCCCGCCAATCTGGGCGCAGCCGCCGAAGAGATACGCGGTCTTGCGCCGCATGATGTCGAAGTGCTCTTCCTCGGTGATGTCGGCGTCGCCGTTCTTGGTGAGCTGGTAGAGCTCGCCCTCGATCATCCGGAGCGTGACGTCGCACAGCAGGCGGATGATATCGAGCTCGTCGTGCGTGAGCGCGAGCGCCATCGACTTGATGTAGAGGTAGTCGCCCAAGAGCACCGTGATGTCGTTGCCCCATTGCGAGTGCACGGCCAGCCGGCCGCGGCGCAGGTCGGAGTCGTCGATGATGTCGTCGTGGACGAGCGTGGCGGTGTGGATGAACTCGACCACGGCGGCGTACAGAATCGCGCGGTCGCCCTGGTAGCCGCTCAAGCGAGACGCCATCAGGAGCAGCGCCGGCCGGACCCGCTTCCCGCCGCTGGTCTGGATGTATTGGCCGATGCGCGGGATGAGCTCGACCTGCGACTGAACGTGGCGGCCGAATTCGTGATCCACCTTCTCGAGGTCGGTGCGGATCGGCTCGAAGATTTGCGAAAGGGCAAGCGACGACTTTTGCACAGTGATCTCTGCCAGGGCGCGGTCAATCACAACACAACTTGCAGAGGGTGTCAAAGCGTTTACGGGCCAAAAAGCGCATGAAAATTCGCCGCGGTGCGCTCGGCCATGACGGACGGCGCCACACCCTGGAGTACGGCGAGTGCCTCGACTACGTGCGCGACCCAGGCCGGTTCATTGCGCGTACCGCGACGCGGCACCGGCGCCAGGAACGGGCTGTCGGTCTCGGCCAGGATGCGATCGCGCGGCACGCGCTGCGCGACCTCGCGCAGCGCCCCCGCCCTGGGGAACGTGATGATGCCCGCGAATGAGATATAGAAGCCCGCGTCCAGCGCGGCGTCAGCCAGCGCCTGCGTGCCCGTGAAACAATGGAGCACGCCGCGCACCTCGCCCTCACCCGCCGCCTTCAGAATTGCCAGCGTATCGAGATCGGCCTCGCGCGTGTGGACGACGATAGGGAGCTTCTGCTCGCGAGCGAGACGGACCTGGGCATGAAACACGGCGCGCTGCACGTCGCGCGGCGAGAAGTCGTAGTGATAGTCGAGGCCGATTTCACCCACGGCCCGTGCCTGTGGTGTAGTCGTCAGCTGCTGGCGCACGACCGCCACGGTGTCGGGCACGCGGCCGGCGAACTGGTGTGCGATGTGCGGGTGCACACCGACGGCGACGCGGACTTCCGGCCAGAGCGTTTGGACGCGCGCGGCTTGCTCCGCTTCTTTGGCATTGCCGCCTTCGAGGATCACCATCGCGCGCTCGAGGCCGGCGCTCCTGGCGCGCGCGATCACGGCATCGAGGTCGGCGGCGAATTGTTCGTCGGCGAGATGACAGTGGCTGTCGATCACAGGGGGTTCAGGGTTCGTGGGATTGCCGTTGCTCGAACGCCGTGAACGCGGCCTCGAGATCGGACTGCAGGCGGCCCTTAGTCTGCGGATCCGCGAAGGCGTACTCAAGGGAGTTCCGCACGAGTCGCTTGATCATCAGGTAATCAAGACCTTGCTCCTCGATAGCTTTGAGAAACTCCCGCGTGTGGCTCGACCGCGCGACGCCCTCATCGTCGGTCACGATGGCCACCGGCACGTCGTACTCGAGATACGTGCGCAGCGGATGATCCTTCCCGCGAACGCCGAGAATCAGGTCGTTGCTGCTGAGCGCGATTTCGACGAGCACGCGCCTCGCCGCTAATTCACGGAGCAGCAATTGAGGATTCCGCTCCTCCATCACGTCCAGGCCGTGTCCGATCCGCTGCGCGTGGCCGATTTCGATCGAATCGCGGATGTGCAATCGCAGCGCATCCGAAGAGACGAGACCCTTGACGAGCTCGCCCGCGTGCAGCGTGATCGGCACGGCCGGGTAGAGCCCGTGCAGAAAGCTCAACATCCGCATGTGCGTCGAGAAATCGGTCACGGCAACCGGGTCGTCTTCGGGCGCGACGAGGTTGAGGCTGACGACCCGAGGGTCTTGGCCCGCGAGCTCGAAGGCCGCGAGCATCTGTGCGAACACCTGCTCCCGCGGCGCGGCGCGGTACACCTGAGAGACGTACCGAACGATGACGGCGCAACCCGGGTCGGCCTGCGGCGTTGCGCAGCGCAGCGCCTCGCGCTGCCGGGCCTCCACATCGTCCAAACGTCGCCGCGCGTCGCTGGTGACAACACGAAAGCCGGTCGACAGCAGTCGATCGCGCATGCGGCGCAGGTCGCGATTCCAACCGATCGGTGCGATACGGCGCGCCGCTTCTCCGCCGTCCGTGCCGAGCATCACTTCCAAATAGCTGACGTGCTCGGCCGCGGCGCGCGACGTCACGTCGGCGAGCATGTCGCCGACGCGGCCAGTGGCGAGAGCGAATCTGGCGAACGTCGCGAAGAATTGATCGTGTCCGTTGCGTCCGCTCCAATGGCGCATGGACCACGCGTCGATCACGTCGTTATAGAGCGAGGAGCCTTCCGCGACCGACGACATGGGCGGTCGTCCGGCGGTGGCATTACACGGAGGCATCGCGAGCGCCATCGTCACGATGACGAGGCACGATTGGGCCTCGGCGGCCCAGCGCATGTACGTCTCGGCGTAGACGGCCCCTGAGAGATGCATGTGGAGATCGCCGCCCTTGGGCATCTCACGCAGGAACTCGCGGAGCGGTGCCGGCTGATCCCGAATCGTCGCAAAGCGTCGTGCGGTGGCGGCTTCAGCCGCGTCGGCGGGCGCCGGTTGTTGCGATGAATCCGCCGCAGCGCAGAGGGCGATCGAGGCGACGGCCGTCGCGGCGAGGGCGCGACGAAAGCGTCGCCCGGCCTCGATCACCGCACTCTCGTACCGGGGGGCGGCGGCGCCTCGAACGTGACAACCGTGGGTTTGCCGCCGTCAGGACTGGCCGCCAGCACCATCCCGTTGGACTCGACGCCCATCAGCTTCGCCGGCTTCAAGTTGAACACGACCACCACCGTCTTTCCGATGAGCGTCTCAGGTTCGTACGCTTCAGCGATGCCGGCGACGAGCGTGCGCTCTTCAGTGCCCACGTCCACTTGCAGCTTGAGCAGGCGATTCGACTTCGGCACGCGCTCGGCGGCGAGGACCTTCGCCACACGCAGTTCCACTTTCATGAAGTCGTCTATAGAAATGCGATCAGACGCCGGTGCTGAGGTGCCGGGTGCGGGCGGTAACGGGTTATCGCTCACGGTCGTCGACTCCTTCGGTGTGTAGCGGGGCCACAGCGGTCCTTCTTGGACGAGCACGCGCTCGCCGTCGGTTCTCCAGCGCCCATCACGATCGAGCCGCAGGTCGTTCGCCGACGCGCCCACGCGGCGCAGAATCTCCCGGCACGACGAAGGCATGATCGGCTGGAGCAGTACCGCGGCGAGACGAATCGCCTCGGCGCCATCGAACAGCACTTGCTCGAGCCGGCTCTTCGATCCCGGATCCTTCGCGAGCGTCCACGGCGCAGTGGACGCGATGAACTCGTTCGTGGCATCGATGAGCCGATAGGCCGCCGCGGCGCCTTCGTGCAGCGCCAAGGCGTCCATCGCCCGCCGGTAGTCGGCGGCCACTTCATCCGCGAGCCGCGCGAGCCTATCCGAGCCGGCGGCCGTGGCGCTCAGTCGACCTTGACAGTAGCGGCCGGCCATCGCCGTCACGCGACTCACGAGGTTCCCGAGATTATTGGCGAGATCGACGTTGTAGCGCTCGTCGTAGCGCTCCCACGAAAAATCGCCGTCCCCGCCGAAGCTGACCTCTTTCACGAGGTACAGGCGAAGCGGGTCGAGTCCCAACCGATCGGCGGCGTCGATCGGATCGACGATCGTGCCCAGCGTCTTGCTCATCCGCTGGCCGTTCAGCGTCATGAATCCGTGGCCGAACACCTGACGCGGGAGCGGAAGCTTCGCGCTCATGAGCATGGCGGGCCAGATGACGGCGTGGAACCGCGTAATGTCTTTGCCGATCACGTGCAGATCGGCCGGCCACCACCGCTCGAACATGGCGTTCATCCCGGGGTCGCCGCCGAGCCCCACGGCCGACGCGTAATTAATGAGCGCGTCAAACCACACGTAGACGACGCTCGACGGATCGAAGGGTAACGGAATGCCCCACGACTGCCCCGCGCGGCTGACGGAAATGTCGACGAGGCCGCCTTCGATCAGCCGGAGAATCTCGTTGCGCCGGATCTCCGGCCGCAAGAACTCCGGGTGCGCGGCGAAATGATCGAGGAGCGACCGCTGATATTTCGACAACCGAAAGAAATAGTTCTTTTCGCGGATCCACTCGGGCTTGATGGCCGGGTGCAGCGGACAATGGCCGTGGACGAGGTCCCTTTCCTGCTTGAACTCCTCGCAGCTGACGCAATACCAGCCTTCGTACACGCCTTCATAGATATCGCCGGCGTCGTAGATCCGCTTCGTCAGCTCGGTCACGCCCGCCTTGTGGCGGGGCTCCGTCGTGCGGATGAAGTCGTCGAACGACACGTGCAGGCGTGCCCAGGTCCGCCGGAACTCCTGCTCCATCCGATCGCAGTAGGCCAGCGGATCGAGTCCCTCTTCGACGGCGCGCTTGAACACGTTCTGCGA
>JACPZV010000081.1 GCA_016195295.1 Acidobacteriota bacterium | reverse complement strand
AATCACCGGGTTCTCGAGCACGCACTCCATGCGCTCGGGATCGGTGACGAAGTAGGGGGAGAGGTAGCCGCGATCGAACTGCATCCCCTCGACGACCTCGAGCGACGTTTCCAGGGTCTTCGCTTCTTCGACCGTGATCACGCCGTCCTTGCCGACCTTGTCCATCGCGTCGGCGATGATCTTGCCGATGCCCTCGTCGTTGTTGGCGGAGATCGTGCCGACCTGCGCGACCATGTTGCCGCTGACCTTTTTCGACATCTTCTGCAGCTCGCCCGTGATCACCTCGACGGCTCGCTCGATGCCGCGCTTGATGTCCATGGGATTCGCGCCGTCTGCGCGCCCATGTTCTCGAGCGGGTCCTTCAAGTCGATTTCCTTCGCCACGGTCACGCCGTCCTTGGTAATCGTCGGCGATCCGAACTTCTTGTCGAGCACGACGTTGCGGCCCTTCGGACCGAGCGTCACTTTCACCGCGTCGGCCAGCTGGTTGACGCCGCGCAGGACGGCCTGGCGCGACTGCTCGCCGTACACAATCTGTTTTGCCATTTCGCGTCTCTCCTGTAGGGCGGGCCGTTCAGGCCCGCCAACCTTCTGGCGGGGTCGAAACGCCCCGCCCTACTTCTTCTTCTTTTCTTCGATGACGGCCAGCACTTCGTCTTCGCGCATGATGAGGTATTCCTCCCCATCGAGCTTGATCTCCTGGCCGGAGTATTTCCCGAACAGGATCACGTCGCCAGCCTTGACGTCGAGCGGGATCCGCTTGCCGTCGTCTTTCGACTTGCCGTTGCCGGCGGCGATGACTTTCCCCTGCTGCGGCTTTTCCTTGGCGGAATCGGGGATGATGATCCCGCCGATCTTCTGTTCGCCTTCTTCGATGCGTTGAACGATGATGCGGTCGTGGAGCGGTCTGACGTTCATGCTCTTTACTCCGTCTGGCGTGAGGTTGGAGATTCCTTACGAGTCCCCTGGATGATGCCTGCTAGGGGAGGTTAGCACTCGCCCTGAGCGACTGCTAATTATATGTGACGCGTTGGCAGTGTCAAGCCCGGACTGCCAGCGTCCTACGCCCGGCGCTTGAGCTTGTATTGCCCCATCTTCCGCGTGAGGGTATTCCGGTGGATGCCGAGCGTGTCCGCGCTCTTGGTGAGACTGCCGGCGCACTGCCCCAGGACGCGCGAGATGAAACGCTTCTCGAACTCGCGGACGGCGTCGTCGAAGCGGACGCCCCGATCCACCATCTCTTCGACGAGCTTCTCAAGTCGCTCGCTGATCATGCGAGTGCACGCCCGGTGAGGCGCTGATAGGCCTCGACGTACTTCTCGCGCGTTCGCGCCACGACCTCGTCTGGAAGCGACGGCACGGGAGGCTGTTTGTTCCAGTGAATGCGCTCGAGGTAGTCGCGGACGAACTGCTTGTCGAAGCTGGGCTGAGCGCTGCCCGGCGCGTATCCGTCTCGCGGCCAGAATCGCGACGAATCGGGCGTGAGCACCTCGTCGATCAGAATCACCCGCTCCTCAAGGCTCCGGTGGTTGTGCTCGCCGGCTGGAAGCAGACCGAATTCGAATTTCGTGTCGGCGACGATGATGCCGCGGGATTCCGCGTGCGCTGCGCCTTCCGCATACAACCGTAGCGTGAGGTCGCGGACACGGTCGAGCACGGGCGGGCCGACGAGCGCCGCCGCCTCCATCTCGCTGATGTTGATGTCGTGGCCGCTTTGGGCTTTGGTTGCCGGCGTGAAGATCGGCGCCGGCAGGCGGTCCGATTCGCGCAAGCCGGCCGGCAGGCGAATGCCGCAGACTTTGCCCGTCGCCTGGTAATCCTTCCAGCCCGATCCCGAGAGATATCCACGCGCCACGCATTCGATGGGCAAGGGCTCGGTCCGCGTCACGAGCATCGAGCGTCCGCGCAGCACGTCGGCCGAGCCGCGTGCTTCGACTGGATAGCGCGCCGGGTCGGTGGATACCACGTGATTCGCGACGATCGCGCGCGTCCAATCGAACCAAAAGGCAGAGATTTGCGCGAGCACTTTGCCCTTGTCCGGAATGCCCGAGCCGAGGACGTAGTCGAACGCCGAAATGCGATCGGTCGCCACGATGATCAGACGATCGCCGAAGTCGTAGATGTCGCGAACCTTGCCCTGACGATCCGGTCGACGGTTGTCGAGTGTGGTCTGGAGAATGGGCGCGGCGAGAAGCAACGGCAACCTCGGTCGGAGAAAGGCTGGCATCTTACAAGGTGCGCGTCGGTCTGACAACAACAACATGTAGGGGCGGTATAGTAGAAGCCGCTCAAGCCGCCATGCGGTCCTACGTTCGCACCGTGATCGTGCTCGCGCTCGCCGTTGGTCTCGTCGCGCTGTTTTTCCACAACGTGGATCTGTGGCGCGTGGCGGCGGACATCGTCAGGGCGCGTCCCGAATGGCTCGCGCTGTCGCTGGCGACGATGGTGGTGAACCTCGCGATTCGGACGTTGCGGTGGCAGTTGCTGCTCCAGCCGCTGGGACCGACCACCTTCGGCTCGGCCTTTCGCGCGACGGCCGTCGGCTTCGCGGCGAGCAGCATCCTGCCGGCTCGAGCGGGGGAATTGATTCGCCCGTACTTTCTCGCGCGACAGAGGCGCCACGCGCGTTCCGAGCGCATGAGCGCCACCGGGGCGTTTGCCACGATCGTGCTGGAGCGCCTGCTGGATATCGTGACTGTTCTGGTACTGCTGGCCTCTTACGTCTTCATCTTCGGGCGGGATCTTGGCGTGGCGAACCCGATGCTGTTTTCCGTTTTGAAGTGGGCGGGCGCGAGCGCGGGCGGCG
>JACPZV010000497.1 GCA_016195295.1 Acidobacteriota bacterium | reverse complement strand
GACCTTCGTCCTCGAGAAACGGACCGGACAAGGCCTGTGGGGTGGGCGCCTCAGCTACACCTTCAGCAGTACGAAGGACAATCAGTACGCCGAGAGCAATACGTACACGTGGCGTGCGACCCTGCCGCAGAATAACTACGACCTGGACGCCGAATACGCGACGAGCATCTACGACTCGCCGCACCGGATCATCCTGGCGCCGATCGTCAACGTCCCGGCTCCCAAGGATCGAAACAGCCTCGCCTACGTGCTTGGCGGTGGCTGGAACGCGTCGGCGATCGTCGAATTGGTGAGCGGCGGGCCGCTCAATGCCGTGCTGAGCAGCGCCACGTCTGACGCCGACCTGGGTCTGTTTGGCGGCCGGCAGCGGCCGAATCTGGTCGGCGATCCAAACACGACCGGCTCCGACTCGGATCGCGTTGCGTCCTCAGGTCAGGCGGCCGCGCGCTGGTTCAACTCGGCCGCATATGCCAACCCTGGTTTGGGGATTTACGGGAACGCGCCGCGAACGAATCCCGACGCGCGCTTCCAGTTCCGCAAGAACGTCGACTTAGTGCTCGCGAAAGTCACCTCGTTCGCACACGGGCAGAGTGGGGAGATCCGCTTCGAGATTCTTAATCTGTTCAACACCGCGAAGTTCGGCAACTTTCCCACGAACAACGCGATCAACTCGACGAGCTTCGGCCGCGTCGATATCCAGGCAGGGTTCATGAGAATCTGGCAGCTCAGTTTCAGATACCGTTTCTGAGCATCGGCCTTTAGCGGCGGCGAAGGACACGAAGGGCACGGGACATCCGTTACCTTCGTGTCCTTTCTTTCTTTCGTGGTGAATCGGTCTTTCGAGGAACCAGGCCTCTCGCCCTGGTTCGGCGCCGCAGCCCCAGCAGAGCGATCACGAACAACGCGCCACCCGCAAGCGCGACGGCGACGCCGCGACTGAGCAGGGAGGGCGCCGGCCCGCGTCCCTTTTCCAGGTGCGTTCTCGCTTCCACCAGTTCCGGTCGATCGGCATCCGCGCCGTCGTAGTTGGCGAGCAGCTGTTTGTAGTGGCGATCCGCTGTCGTACCGTCGCCGAGGGCCGCCGCCGCCCGCGCGAGGCCGAGAACCGAGAGGGAGCGGTTCGCGTTGCGGCGTAGTGCCAGTTCGAACGGCTCGACCGCTTCCCGAGGCCGTCCGATCTCGAGGAGCACCTCGCCGAGGAGCTCGGGAGCGGGCTTGACCGGCGCCGGCAGGCCCAGCGGCGGCGGGAACTCGCCCTCGGCGTTTGCCGCCGCTCGCAGGATCCCGACGGCGTCGTCCCGACGCCCGCCCGCCAGTTCGATCAGGGCGGCGACCTCGCGCTCCATGATGGCGATGGCCGGGCGCAGGTCGCCCTCTTGTGTCGCGCGCGACCGCTCGACGAGTGCCTGTCTCGCCTGCTCTGCCGTTCGACTGTCGCCGGTGCGCGCAGCGCTGATGCCGATGGCGAACAGCTCGTTGGCGTTGCCGAAGTCGCGTGCATGGGCCAGCAGGTCCCAGCGACGGGCCTCGATCGCGTAGCGCGCGCGCATCGATGACCAGTCGCTCAGCAGCGGCTGCGGTGACGAGCCCACGTCCCGCGACAGCGCGCCGCTGGCCTTGACGACCGGCTCGATCTGCCCGATTGTCTCCCACGCCTCGCGGTACCTCCCCATCTGCAGCAACTCGTACTGGAGCCACGACAAGGCGTGATAGTTGCGCATCGCCGGGCCGAGCGACTTGCGCGTCACCCACTCGCTCGACGCCGCGTAGGCCGCCCGGTCGGATACTGCCGCCTCGCTCCACAGCCCGAGCTGAAGGAACACGTGCGCGGGCATGTGCAGTGCGTGGCTCGATCCGTTGGCCACCTTGGCGTACGCACGCGCGGCCGACAGTGCGAGCCGCGCGTGCTCCGGGTCGTCGTAGTCGTGGATCAGGTAATGCAGGGCGCCGGGATGCTGGGGATATGATGCCAGCACGCGGTCCAGGATGGCCGCTACGCGCTGCTGGACCTCGCTGCCCGCGAGGCCCGGCTGGTGCAGGTCGTGCGCGTCGCCGTACCCGATCAGACTTCGCGACACCGTGCCCATCAGCGCCAGCGCGTACAGCGACGCGATATCCGGGTCGTCCGGATGGCTCGCGCTGAGCCCTCCCATCGCTTCGGCGTAGCGTGCGTGGCGCGTGCTGGGGTCGCCCTCGCCAAACAGGATCTCGGCGGCGGCGAGCAGCCCCTTCTCCTTGGCGCTGCCGGCTTTCGCGGCACGCGCGGACGCGGTGGGCGCGAGGCCTGCGAGCGCGCGCCTCGCGGTGCCGACGTCCTCGTTGCGCCACAGCACCTGGTAGTAGGTCATCGCTTCGCCCCAGTAGGCGAGAGCGAATTGCGGATCGATCGCGCGGGCCTGCCTGAACGCCTCGTTCGCCTCCTCGTACTCGAAGTTGTGCAAGGCGGTCATCCCGCGCAGAAAATGGGGGTTGGCCTGATCCGCGCTGGCCAGCGCGAGGCACGCCGCGACCAGGCAGCCGAGCGAGTGCAATCTATGCGTGCGCATCCGCCCGGAGGGTAACACACACGTTGCGCAGTGTCGGCGGTCGCGAACTTGCGGAGATGCGCGCGCTGGCGAAACCGTAGCGCAGGTGAGGCGAGTGGGGCGGGTGAGGCAGGTAGGGAAGCGTTCAGGCTCTCCCCACCCGCCTTACCAGACTTACCCGCCCTACCAGCCTATTTCGTTCCGGTCTTCGGCCAGACAGTCCCCTGGTCTTCGCCCTTCGGCACGCTTTGCATGCCCTTGTACATGAAGCGCTGCAGGCGGCGCCCGTCGTAGGTTTCCGTCGTGTAGATGTTGCCCTTCGAGTCGGTCGCGATGCTGTGCACGGCGTAGAACTGTCCCGGCTGCTTGCCGCCGTCGCCGAAGCTCGTCAGGATCTCGAGCGACTGCCGATCGAGGATCCACACCTTCTCGTCGTGACCGTCCGCCAGGTAGATGAACTTCTGCTGCGGATCGTTCGAGAACGCGATGTCCCAGGTCGATCCATCGCCCAGCGTCCGCTTCGACACCCACGCTTCCTTGACGAACTTGCCGTCGGGTGTGAACACCTGGATGCGATCGTTCACGCGATCGCACACGTAGACGAAGCCGTCCTTCGACAGCTCGGCGCAATGCACCGGCGTGCGGAACTGCTGGATGACGGGGGCGTCCGGGTTGTAGCGGCCCATGTTGGTGTCGTCCGGCTTGTTGCCGTACGCGCCCCAATACCGCTTGAACTTCCCGGTGTCCGCGTCGAGCACGGCCACGCGCTTGTTGCCGTATCCGTCCGCGATATACGCCTCGTTCGCTTTCGGATCGACGAAGATCTTCGCGACCTGGCCGAAGTGTTCGGTGCTGTTGCTGTCCACGGGCACGCCCTTTTTGCCGTACTGCGCGAGGAACTTGCCGTCCTGCGTGAACTTCAGGATCAGGCCGTCGCCGCCGCCGTTGCCGCCGATCCACACGTTGCCTTTGTGATCGACCGTGATGCCGTGGTTTGAGGCCGGCCATTGATAGCCGTCGCCGTCGCTGCCGCCCCAATGGCGCAGCAGGTTGCCCTGCTGATCGAACTCGAGGATGGGCGGCGCTTTCGCGCAGCACGCGCCGGTCTTGGAGTCTTCCGCCGCTTCAGTCGCGTTGACCGAGTCGGGCCGATGAACGATCCAGATGTGATCGTTGGCGTCCACCGACACGCCAATCGACATCCCCTGATACCAATGGTTGGGCATCGGTTTCGGGAACATCGGATCGACCTCGAACCGTGGAACCTGGACCTTGCCTTTCGCCTGCGCGACCGCAGTCCGCTGCAACGCGCTCTGGCCGACGCCGAGCAGCACGAGGAGCGCGACCAGCATCGAACCGATATAGAGATTTCGTTTCATGGTTCGTCCCTTCTACACGCTCTCTTGAAAATGCAACCACGAAACCACGAAGGTGGTTTCGTGTCTTCGTGGCCGCCTTGATCATCTACCGTTTCACGAACTTCTGGACGCGCTTGCCCTCGTAGGTCTCGCCCGTGTAGACGTTGCCCTTCGAATCGAGGGCGACGCTGCCGACGCCGTAGAAATGACCGGGCAGCCGCCCGCCGTCCCCGAAGCTCCCCGTCACCTCGAGCGAGCTGCGATTGACCATCCACACTTTTTTGTCGTGGCCGTCGGCGACGTAGAGCTGCGACTGTTGCGCGTCGCGCGAGAACGCGAGATCCCACACGGATCCGTCGCCCGTCGTCGTCTTCGAAACGAACGCTTCCTTCACGAACTTGCCGTCCTTCTGGAACACCTGAATGCGATCGTTCTGCCGATCGCAGACGTACACCATGCCGTCCCTCGACAGGTGCACGCAGCTCACGGTGTGAAACTGTCTCGACGGCGTGGCGTTCGGATCGTACGCCATGGGCTCCGCGTCGCTCGGCTTCTCGCCGTACGCGCCCCAGCTCCGCTTGTATGCGCCCGTTGTTGCGTCGAACACGACGATGCGGTGATTGCCGAAGCCGTCGGCGACGTAGACTTCGTTGGCCGCGTTATCCACATCGACGGCGGCCGGCCGGTTCAGACCGGTCTGGCTGTCGCTGCCTTCCGCTTTACCCGCGTGACCAATCTGGAGTTGGAACTGTCCCGTCTTCGAGAACTTCAGCACCTGCGCGTCGGCCGGCG
>JACPZV010000494.1 GCA_016195295.1 Acidobacteriota bacterium | reverse complement strand
GCGTCGGTCAACTCGCGCCGCCGCGCGGCTCGAATTCGGCGCGAGATCGAGAAGCGGTTGGGACGCGATGTCTCGTTCACAATGGAGGTTCACGAGTCCATCGAGCAGGCCACGCGCGCGCGAGGCAAGGCTCGATCGCGCGACGTTCCGTCCGAGATCGAGGCGACGCCACCGGAGTTGCAGGCACAACTCGAAGACATGCTCGCACGGCGGTGGGCCCAGTGGCTCGACGATCGGATACCAGCGCTCGGAGACCTGACACCACGTCAGGCCGTGAAGACTACGACGGGTCGCGAGAAACTCGAGGCGCTGCTGGCAGACTACGAATGGCACAACGCCTCGCAGCCCGCCCACATGCGTGTCGACATCGCGCGGCTTCGCGAAGCCATCGGGCTTCCGGTTCGCTGAGACCCGCGAGTGGCTGACCCCTCAGAGGTATTTCAGCAGCCCGCTCAGCGCGGCAAAGATCGCTTCCGCGAGGTTTCGGACGAGCGGCGACACGTCGCCTTCATTGACCGCGTTGGCGACGGTCATGGGATTGGTGAGAAACAGCCAGACGGTCGCCACCGCGAGCAGGATGCTGACGATCGCGACAATCGTGACCAAACTGATGCCAAACTGCTTCACGGGACCTCAACCGCGATGATCGCATCGGACGCTGGGTGAGGGTCAAGCCTTATTGAACTTCGAGCACGATCTTGCCGAACTGCCCGGACGCCTCGAGGCGCCGGTGCGCCGCCGCCGCATCCGCCAGCGGAAACGTCCGATCGATCACCGGCTTGAGCTGACCGGCGAAGAAGAACCGCGACGCGCGCATCAACTCGCCTTTGGTGCCCATGTACGATCCGTGAATCGTCAGCTGCCGCGCGAACAGCGCACGAAGGTCGAGCGTGGCTTCCGCACCGGTCGTCGCGCCGCACGTCACCAGCCGTCCGCCGTGCGCCAGCGACTGAATGCTCTGGGCCCACGTCGCCGCTCCCACATGTTCGATGACGACGTCGACGCCGCGCTTGTTCGTGAGGCGTTTGATTTCCTCGTCGATATTCTGCCGATAGTGATGAATCGTCTCGTACGCGCCAAGCGCGCGCGCTTTCTCGAGTTTCTCTTCCGATCCGGCGGTCGCGAAGACGCGCGCGCCGTGCATGAACGCAATCTGAATCGCGGCCTGCCCGACGCCGCTGCCCGCCGCGAGAATCAGCACGTCCTCGCCCCGCTTCAACTGCGCGCGCGTCATCAGCATGTGCCAAGCCGTGAGAAACGTCAGCGGAAACGCCGCCGCCTGCACGAAGCCGATCTCGTCGGGAATCGGGATCAGATTCTGGACGGGCACCTTCACGAGCTCGGCGTAGCCGCCCGCGTGATTGCGGTACCCGAGCACCTCGTACTGCCGACAGCCGTTGTCCCGGCCCGACAAGCATTCCGCGCAGCGTCCGCAGCTCAGGCCGGGCTGCAGCATCACGCGGCGGCCGATGGACACGTCGGCCGCCGCGGACGAAAGAATCTCGCCCGCCACGTCGCTGCCCGTAATGTGCGGCATCGGAATCCGCACGCCGGGAAGGCCGCCGCGCGCCCACAGATCGAGGTGGTTGAGCGCGCACGCGCGCACGCGCACGAGGACGTCGCCGGGCGCGAGATCCGGATCGGGCGCCTCCTCGTAGCGGAGCACCGCGGGGTCGCCGTGTTGATGAAACCGGACGGCTCTCATCCGAATGGGGTCATCTGGCCATCTGATTATCTGGTCAGTGAAATGGACCGTTTGCACGATCAATGACCAGTTGCACGCGATGACGCGAATGCCGGATTGGGAAGTCTATCAGTACGCGTCAGAGGAGAGAACGATCGGCTCGCCGAAACCGAGGCGGGCGAGATCCGGGGCGATCGCGTCAACGTCGCCGACCACGAGCGTGGTGAGCTGCGAGGGATCGAGATGGCGCGCCATGACCCGCGACACGTCGGCGCCCGTCACGCGCTCCGTGCGATCGACGAACTGCTCGAAATAGTCGTCGGGCAGGTCGTACAGCGCCAGCTGCAGCGCCGCGCGGCCGAACTGCTCGGCCGTCTCGAAGTTGCGCGCGTAGCCGCGCGTGAGCGCCGCCACGCCGAGCGCGAGCTCCTCGCTCGTCACCGGACGCGGCCCACGGATGCCGGCGATCTCGCCGATGGATTCTTCGATGGCGCGCGCGGTGCCGCTGGTCTGCACGCCGGCTTGCAAGACGAACGGTCCGGACAGGCGCCGGAATTCGAAGGCCGTGCGCGCGCTGTAGGTCAGCCCCTTTTCTTCACGGAGATTCAGGTTGATGCGGCTGACGAACTGTCCGCCGAGGATCGTGTTCGCCACCACGAGCGCGTGGTAATCGGGCGTGTCGCGGGCGGCGCTCACCTGACCGATGCGCAGCTCGGATTGTGGCGCGCGCGGCCGGGGCACCACGTGCAGGCGCGAGAGCGCGGACGGCAGGCTCGTCGAGACAACTTCCCCATCGCTCGATCCGCGCCAATCGCCGAACGTGTCGGCGGCCAGACCCAGGACGCCTTGGTGATCGCAGTCGCCGGCGGCAATCAGCGTGGCCACAGACGGCCGGATCGCTCGCGCGTGAAACGCCCGCACATCGTCCAGCGTCATCGCGGCCAGTGTGGTTTCGGTGCCGATCGGCAGATGTCCGTATGGATGTGTCCCGTACAACAGCTTCAGAAGCGCGCGGTCGGCGACCGCGCCCGGCATGTCGCGCAATTGGGTCAGCCGGTGGAGGCGCAGCTGACGCACGCGGGTGAAGTCGTTCTCCCTGAGCGCCGGCCGAACGACGATGTCCGAGAGCAGCGCGAGGGCGCGATCGGCGAAGCGACTGAGGACGGTGAGGCTGGCCACCGTCGCGTCCGACCCGATGTCGGTGTCGAACTGCGCGCCGAGGCGCGCGAGCGCCTCGTGCATCTCGATAGACGAGCGCTCGCCGCTGCCCTCGTCGAGCATGTCGGCCGTCACGGCCGCGAGTCCTTCTTGGCCGGGCGGGTCCGACGCGGCGCCGCGACGGATCAGCAGCGTGAACGCGACCAGCGGCACGCGCGGATGGCGCACCGTCCACACGCGCAGCCCGTTGGCGAGCGTCGACTTGTCGATCGCGGGAAAGGCGAAGGATCGAGCCGGGCCCGGCTCGGGCAGACGGGAGCGGTCGACTCTGGCCGCTCGCGGCGCCGGCACCGGCGTCATGACACGACCACCGGTTCGGACCCCGGCGCCGCCAGCGCCGTGCGGCCCTGGGGCACGACGCTCAACGTGACGCGGCGCGCCGGATCCAGATACCGCGCGGCCGCCGCCCGCAACGATGCGCCCGTGACGGCCTGGTAGCGCGCGAGGTCGCGATCGAAGTACGCGGGATCGCCGAGAAACACGTTGTAGGCGTTCAACTGATCCGACTTGCCGCCGAAGCCGCCGACGGTCTGCAAGCGCAGCATGAATTGCGATTCGGCCTGGACGCGGCCGCGCTCGATCTCCTCGTCTGTCGGGCCGCTCTGCGTGAGGCGCACGATCTCTTCGAGGATGGCGTGCTCGAGCTCCCCCAGCGCGTGCCCGGGCGCCGCGGTCGCGGTGATTTGCGTGTAGCCGGCGATCTCCCGCGAGTTCTGCGACGCGGAGACGTCGGTGGCGATCCGCGCGTCGAACACCAGCCGGCGATAGAGCCGCGACGTCTTGCCGTTGGCGAGCAGATCCGTCGCGAGATCGAGGTCGGCGTCGCCCTCGGCGAACATCGCGGGCGTGAGCCACGCGAGATAGAGGCGCGGCAGCTCCACGCGGTCTTCGAACTGTATGCGCTCGTCTCGGGAAAGCGCCGCGGCCGCGCGCACGGGTTCGGCGCGCTCACCCGGATCGAAATCCTCGAAGTAGTGGCGCGCGAGTCCGAGCGCGTCTTCGGGATTGATGTCGCCGGCCAGCGCGATGGACGCGTTCGCCGGGCGGTAGTAGCGGCGGAAGAACGCCTGCATGTCGTCGAGGCGCGCGGCCTGCAGATCCGCGATTGCCCCGATCGTCGTCCAGTGGTACGGATGGTCGGGCGGAAAGAGCGCCTCGAGGAGCGCGATGATGGCGAGCCCGTACGGACGGTTCTCGTAGTTCTGGCGCCGTTCGTTCAAGACGACGTCGCGCTGGTTCGAGAATTTGGCGTCGGTCAGCGCCGGGAGGAGGTAGCCCATGCGATCGGACTCCATCCATAGCGCGAGCTCGAGCGCGCCGGAGGGCACGACTTCCCAGTAATTGGTGCGATCCGCGTTCGTCGATCCGTTGAGCGTCGCGCCCGCGCCCTGCAGCGGCTGGAAGTACCCGCGATCGTAATGCTGCGATCCCTCGAACATCAGGTGCTCGAACAAATGCGCGAAGCCCGTGTGCCCCGGCCGTTCGTTCTTCGAGCCGACGTGATACCAGAGGTTCACGGCGACAATCGGGCACCCGTGATCTTCGTGCAGGAGGACGTCGAGCCCGTTGGCGAGCGTGTGCTTGGTGAACGAAATGTTCAACGGAAGTCGCCGCACGTCGCCATCGCGTCGTTTTTGCCGTAGTACGGGTTGGCGAGCGTGGAGCCTTCCTGCAGCCACGGCTTCCGGAGCATCGGGCAGAACGCCGCCCTCACGCCCTCCGGCGCCGTGAGATGAAGACCGGTCATGTAGGTGTCGATAGCTTCGCTCAGCGCGCCGAACTTCTCGCGTGCGTCCTCCAGTCCGGTCGCGGAGGCGAGTTGCACGGCCGCCGTGTCGATTTTCATCGCGGGCGCACCGAGCGCGGTGGCCGCGGTCGCGATGTCGCCGGCGCTCGCGCGGATGTTGTCGACGCTGTCGTCGACGAGCGCCGCCTCAATCTTCAAATACGGCTCGATGATCGCCTGGCTCATCGGGCTGCCCTCGGCCGGCGCCTTGGGAAAAGCTTTTTCATTACAGCCGCCGCAACCGGCCGCGACGCACGCGAACAGTGTCAACAGCATGAAGTGTTTCATCGCACCACCGTCAAAGGAATCGTGGGCCGGTTGTAACTCGCAATGGACACCTGCGCGGCCGTCCGCTCAGCCGCCGCGATGAACGCGCGGGCCGCGGGCGATTCCGGTTCGCTGATCAGCAGCGGCACGCCGGTGTCGCTGCCCTCGCGAATCGGCTGATAGATCGGTATGCGACCGATGAACGGCACGTCCAGATCGGCCGCCATCTGCTCGCCGCCGCCGTGACCGAAGATGTCGGCCTCGTGATGGCAGTTCGGACAGGTGAAGTAGCTCATGTTTTCAACGACGCCGAGCGTCGGGATGTTCAGCTTCTTGTACATCGCCACCGCGCGGCGGCTGTCCGCCAGCGACACCTGCTGCGGCGTCGTCACGACAATCGCGCCCGCCACCGGGACCGTTTGGCTGAGACTGAGCGCGACGTCGCCGGTCCCGGGCGGCAAGTCCACCACAAGATAGTCGAGCTCGGTCCAGCGCACCTCGCGAAAAAACTGCTGCAGCGCGCCGTGCAGCATCGGACCACGCCAGATGATGGGCGCCTCGTCTGCGGTGAGAAAGCCCATCGAGATGATCTGCAGTCCGTACTTTTCCGCCGGCACGATCTTCTGGCCGTCGGTCGTGAGCTGCGTCTTCACGCCGAGCATGATCGGGACGTTGGGACCGTAGATGTCGCCGTCGATGATGCCGACTTTGCCGCCCGACTTCGCGAGCGCGATCGCCAGGTTGACCGCGACGGTCGTCTTGCCGACGCCGCCCTTGCCGGCGCCGACGGCGATCACGTTCTTCACGCCGGGAATCGACTGCCGCGGACCGTCGGCGCTGACGGCCTCACGCACGCGCGCGCTCAACTGCACGTCGACCGCGCTGACGCCCGGCACCCGCAGGACGGCAGCGCGCGCCTGATCGCGCATTTGATCCTTCACCGGACAGGCGGGCGTGGTGAGCTCGATCGTGAACGCGACACGCTCGCCGTCGATCTTCAGATCCTTGATGAAGCCGAGACTGACGATGTCGCGATGGAGGTCGGGGTCCTGGACGACCTTGAGCGCGTCAAGGACGGCCTGCTGCTCAACGGACATAGATCAAGAATACCGTAATTGCGGATTGAGGAATGCGGATTGCGGATTGGAGAAGAGCCGCCCGTCAATCCGCATTCCGCAATCCGCGATCCGCAATCTCAAACAGGGCCTTGCCCTGCTCGTTCAACAGCACCCACAACGCGTACACCCCGAGCGCCGTGCCGTACGGCAGCAGGAGCAGATCGACCGACCCCAGCATCAGCGCCGCGAGTCGCGCCCGTGGCGTGCGCCGCCTGAGCGGGACGCCGACGATGACGTGCGCCGCGCCCCAGAGGATCGCAATGAGCGCGAGCGTCGTGAAGACGGCCGCCGTCAGTCCGGCGGCGATCTGACGGCTGCCGTCGTGGCTGCCCGCCGTCAGCAGCGTCGCCGCGCCGACGCCCAGCGCCAGCGTCGACAGGCCGACGAGCGCCGTCAGCAGTCCCCAGACGATGAAGAGGACGCCGACGAGGTCGACGTGAGAGGACATGAAGAAGTCTGAAGGCTGAAGGTTGAAGTGTGAAGTCTGACAGCTGTCAGCTGTCAAAGGACCTGCGATCGGATCGAGACATGGAGCTCGACGCGCACCGACGGCGCGTTTGGCGATCGCAGGCGGAAGCGAATGCGCGCGCCGTGGGACACGCCCGGCGGCAGCGAGACGCGTACGGGGCGGGCGATCCGCGACTCGCCGCGGCCGCCGCAGAGATCGCACGCCTCGGTCCACGATTCGCCGCGGCCGCCGCACTGCAGGCACGTCACGCGCACCGGGACCTCGAACGGCACGACGAGTCCGGCGCAGGCTTCGCGCGGCGACAGCGACACCTCGGCGCACAGGACGTCGGCGTCCGCGCGCTCGCCGAGGAACGCGTCGCGCATGCGATCGACAACGCGTGCCACCGATGGAAAGTCGACGGCGATTTCGTCCGCGAAGCACTCGTGCAGCATCGAAGTCCCTAACGATAGGAGTCGATCCGGCCCTTGTCAAGGCAACGCACGGGTGGTACCGTCCGCAGGTCATGCCGGAGACCAAAGAATGTCCGCTGTGCGGCGGCTCGATGCGTCTCAGGGAAAGCGAGACCGTGATTCGGGTGCCGGGGAATCCCAAAGCCACCACGCGGAAGACGCGCGAATGGGTGTGTCCTGACTGCGACTATTTTGAAGAAGCCGACGAGGAAGGGTGATCGGATGCCGGCGCTCGCGTCTTAGCGCGCGCCGATCGTCAGCAGGACTTCCTTGCGGAGTGCGTCCTCGAATTCACCGAACTTGAGCTCCGTTTCGCACTCGTCGCACAGCACTTCGAGAACGGTCGGACGATCTTCCTCGGAGACTTCCACACGACCGCCTTCGAGGTTCACGACGCGCATCTGCAGCGTCTTGACCTGGAAGTTCCGGTCGTTGCCGCAATTCGGACAGGTCAACGTCACGTAAAGCTCCTCCGGAATTCGATTCTATTGGCGGGAGGGCCCGGACGCAACGTAAATCCCCCGAAAATGGCGGATCGTCGCGAAAACAGGCCAAATCTGATAGATTTTCGCCCGAGATGACGACGACTTCCGGATCGTACCAAGTCCACAGTGAAGCGCACGGTCCGCACTGGATCGCCTGGATCAGCCGCGACGGCAGCGGCAAGCCCGAGCGTTCGGTCGTGCTCGTCGCCGAAACGCGCGAGATGGCTGAAGCGCGCGCGCGGCAGTGGGCGGAGAAGAGCTAGTGGCTGGAGGCTGGGGGCTGGGGGCTGGTTGACGCCGCCACGAACTTCGCTCTGATCGACTCTGGCAGCACCTCGCCGAGACTTCCGCGTCCCATTCGCACGGCGCCGTTCTGCACGGTGGCCGACAAGTACAGGCGATCACGCGCGCGCGTGAGCGCCACGTAGAGCAAGCGCTTGGTTTCTTCCCGCTCGCGCGCCTGCGCGTCTTCGTCCGCCTCCGATTGATAGTCCGCGATCGCGACCGAGGCGTCGCTGCCCGCGTCGTCAACGACACGAATCGGCGCGCGCGCGCCGCCGGTGCCGCGTCCCATGTTGACGACGAAGACGATGGGAAACTCGAGGCCTTTGGCCGCGTGCACGGTCATGAGGCTCACCGCATCGATCGCGTCGATGGCGGCGTTCGATTCGTCGCCGACCGCGAGCCGCTCGAGATGATCGGCAATGCGCGCGAGCGTCGCGTACCCGCGATTCTGCGCGCGGCGGATCATGCCGCGGAGTTTCTTCAGGTTCTCGCGCGCCTGACGCCGGCGCGGACCGCGCAGCTGGTAGGCGTACGCCGTCTCGTGCAGGACCGCGTCGAGCAGCGCGGACGGCGCCAATCGATCGACCCACGCCAGCCACCGCGGTGCGGCGGCGCGGAGTCGATCGAGGACGCGCCGATCCTCATCCGCGAGATCTGCGATCACGGGCGGCGGCTCGGTGCGCAGGATCGCCTCGGCCGGATGCGATCCGAGCTGCGCGATCGCCGTGTCTGGATCTCGTCCGCGTCAAAGAATCCCAGTCCCTTGTAGACGTAGGTCGGCACGCCGCGGCGCTCGAGCGCGGACTCGAAATCGCGGTGGCTGTCGCGCGACCGAAACAGGATCGCCACATCCGCCGCTCGCGCCTCGCGCGCCAGACCCGTCGCGCGATCGCGGACGGTCGTGCCCGCGAGCAGCCGCACGATCTCGTCGCCGACCTTCTCCGCGGCCGCTCGCACCGTTTCGCCCGCGATGAATCGCACCGCATCGTCACCAGACGTGGGGGCGGACCCGTGTGTCCGCCCCGGGCCGACACCTGGGTCGGCCCCGACGACATCAATGGGAAATTGATCTTCATCGCCGTAGCGAAACGCATCCCGCCGCGCGGCCGGTGCGGATTCGCCGACGATCTTCGCGAAGACGTCGTTCACGAACGCGAGCAGTTCGCGCGCGGCGCGAAAACTGACCGTAATCGCCCGCCTCGGCTGCCCTTCAGGCCGCAGGCCTTCGACAAATTGCGCCGCTTCGTCTATGACTGATACGTCGGCGTCGCGAAATCCGTAGATCGACTGCTTGCGATCGCCGACGATGAAGATCGACGGCGGGATCGCCGCGTCCGACGCGCCGAATCCCTCGGCCCAGCTCCGGACGAGCTGCAGCACCAGCTCCCACTGCGCGCGGCTCGTGTCCTGAAACTCGTCGACCAGCACGTGGCGATAGCGCGCCTCCAGCCGCAGGCGGCTCTCCGCGAACTCGTCCAAGTCTTTCAGCAGCTGGATGGCGCGCTCGAGGACGCCGGAGAAATCGAGCAGCGCATGGGCGTCGAGCGTGCTCTGGTACTGTCGCAGCGCGACGGCGAAAATGCGCCACACGCCGCGCGACATCACCGCATTCAGGTCACGCCGAAACGCGCGAATCGCCTCGGCCATCGCGGGCGCGATCTGCGACGCGGTGGCCCGGTGACGCCGCCAGGCATCTTCCGTGTCGCAGTGCGCCGCTTTGAACGGCGTGCCGGTGAACTTCTCGCCGCGCGGCTTGCCGTCCTGCGTGAGGAAGTAGGCGCGCAGCCGATCGACGAATGCGCGAAACGCGGCCTGCCCTTCGCGATCCTTGATCTGTAGCGCGACGGGTCCCACGAGCCGCCGGACGTCGCCGGCGAGCATCGCGAACTGCGGATGGCGGACCGGGCCGTCTTGCAAAAACGCGTCGAGGCCGTCGCGCACGCCGGTGAACAGGTCGCGCAGCCGCGCGGCCGCCGATTCGCAGGCCGACGCCGCGGTCAGATCGCGCGGTCCTTTCTGGAGAAACCGGCGCAGCGCGTGCGGCGCGACGAGCCGACGATCGAGGAGCGCGGCAATGCCGGCGCGCAGGCGCCGCTCCCCCAGCTGCGCGAAAACGAGCGCGACCTCATCGTCGTCTCGAGCGACGCCGCGGCAGATTCGCAGCGCCTGATCGAGCGATTCGGCGATCAGCCGCGGAACCTCGGTACTGTCGGCCAGCTCGAATCCGGGATCGACGTCGGCCTCCAGCGGGAACTCGCGAAGCAACGAGAGGCAAAAGGCGTCGATGGTCGAGACGGCGATGTCGTCGAGCCGCTCCTTCAACTGACGCCAGCGCGCGGCGTCGAACTCGGACAGGCGGCTCGCGTCTTTCAGCCGATCGATGATGCGCTGGCGCATCTCGGCTGCGGCCTTGCGCGTGAACGTGATCGCGAGAATGTGATCGGGCTCGACGCCGGCGCGCAGCAGGTTGACGTAGCGCTCCACCAGGACGCGGGTCTTCCCGGTGCCGGCCGACGCTTCGAGCACGACGTTTTGAGAAGGATCGACGGCGTGACGTCGCGCCTCGGCGTCGCGCAGATCCGCCGGGTCCAAAAGGACCCGGCCTACAGCTGGATATGCCGGGTCCGAAAGGACCCGGCGGACGTCTGGACCTGCAGGGTCCGAAAGGACCCGGCCTACAGCTGGATCTGTAGGGCGGGTCTTTTCAGACCCGCCGTCATCGTCGAACGGCAGACGCGGTTCAGACGTCACCGACGTAATCCTTGCGGCACACCGACGCGAAGCTGCACGTTTCGCAGCGATAGACATCGTCGGGCGCCGGCGGGAACTCGCCTTGCGCGATCGCGTCGAGCACGCCGGCCAGCCGCTGCTGGGCGTCGGCGAGTGTCTTCTCCCGATCCGCGCCGGTGAACAGCGGCACGACGCGCCGCGGTCCTTTGAACGCGATGTACGCCGCTTCGCCCAGCGTCCACGTTCGACCGCCCGCCGCCGTCAGTTGCTGCTGGGCGCACAGCCCGTAGATCGGCAGCTGCAACGCGCGTCCACGCTGAGGCGGCCATCCCAGCTTGTAGTCGATGACGCGGAAGGTGCCGTCCTCCAACAGATCGATCCGGTCGGCCTTCCCTTTCAGCGTGACCATGCGAGGCCCGGCGGCGGTCGCGATGGTGAATTCGCCGTTGAGCGGGTGCTCGAGCAAGCGATCGACGACGGCGAGCGGGCGCTCGGCTTCCATGCGCAGGACCGCTTCGCCGAGACCGGCCGCGGCCGGCGAACCGAGCAGCCGCGTCCGTTCAAGCCCCGCTTCGGCCGCCGGCAGCCGCTCGAGGGCCTCGTCAACGATCGTCGTGAACAGATCGCGCGCGGTATCCAGATTCGCCGGCGTGACGCCGCGATGCCCCGCCTGCTTCCAGGCCGCAAAGAACTTCTCGAATACACGGTGGACGAACTCTCCCTGTTGCCGCGGATCCATCACCTCGTCGTCGTCGGGTTCTTCTTCGAGCTTCAGAACCCGCTGCGCGAAAAACTTGAAGGGGCAATCGAGGTACGTCTCGAGCGCGCTCACCGACCAGACGCGACTCTGTTCAGGGACTCCCGTCCCCTGTACCGTGCCGTGGAACTGAGGAGCGTCCGCGGGCGTCCGGCCCATTCGCAGTTCCGCCCACGCACGCGCCTCGGCGTCCAGCGGATCGAGGGTCACCGGCTCCAGTGAGAGTGCTTCGTCCACGAACACCCGCTCGTCTTCGAGCCGCGGCCGTGTGACGCCGGATAAACGCGCGCGCGGAATCTCGTCAAGCAGCATCGATCGAGAAACCAGCGAATCCTCATCCAGCGTGAACGTCGAGACACACGCGCGCCGCGAGGCACAGGCCAGGAGGTCGACGAATCGCGCGTCGGCGGCCGCCCGACGGTCCTTCTCGGACGGCCACCCGAGCGACTTGAGCAGCGACGGCGGGTAGAAGATGTTGCGTCGCGGGCGCTCGGGCCAATCCGGCTCGACCAGGCCGACGATCGTCACGTCGTCGAACTCGCCATAGCGGACCGCCCGATCATCCAGCAACTGCACGCCGCCGGCCGCTCCTGGCTCGGCATCCGGCGCGAACGTCTGCTCGCCAATCCATCGCCGCACCGCGGTCCCGAGATCGTCGATGGTCCACGCGGGATCGTCGTACGCCGCTTGCGCGGCCGCCACTGCGTTCAGCGTGTCGACGACAGCCGCACGCGCGCGACGTTCCCGCGCCGCAAACGGATCGGCGTCGTCCAGGGGTCGCACGTGGGCGAACCAGAAATCGATCACGCGGCCGATCTGCGCCGACGCCGGATGCGCGTCGGCGAGCGGCGCGAGCGGGCGGACGGCGGCCAGTACGGCGTGCCCGGCCGGCGCCGCGGCCTCGACGTGCCAGTCGTCGAGCAG
>JACPZV010000041.1 GCA_016195295.1 Acidobacteriota bacterium | reverse complement strand
GCGAGCGCGTGACCGAGTACGAAGGCGATCCCTTCGGCCGCGCAGACATCCGCGAGCCAGTACCCGGTGAACATGCACTCGGCCGCCACGACCAGATCGTCCCGGTACGGCGCGACGATCTCGAGGAACGCCTCCGGCGTCGCTTTCACATGGCGGTGCACGAGTACCTGGCCGGCGGCGTCGAGAATGCAGACGTACATGGTCTTCACGTGGAGATCGATTCCGCAAGAGTGCCGGTGCTGGCGGTTGTAGAATCGCATCGGTCCTCCTCCTGCGCGGTTTGCGCATTTGCCCTGCGCCAGCCTCCTGGCAATCAGTAGGCGCAGGGGGAGGCCTGAATAAGAATCATCCGCTTGCAGCCGACGGCGGCTGGTGTGCTCATGAGCCGCCGCGGCTGAAGCCGCGCGTTAGCCGGACGGAATAGAAGAGATCACGATTTGTGGAACCGCTTCGCATCTACATCGACACGTCAGTGCTGGGTGGGTGCTTCGATCCGGAATTCGCGCCGTGGTCGAATGGCCTGATGCGCGATTTTCGCGCAGGGCGACTTGTGCCGGTGTTGTCGGATGTCACCGCCGCCGAGGTCGCGTCAGCGCCGGAACCGGTACGAGATCTTCATCAGGAAATGCTCGCGTTGGTGGGCACGGTCTTGCCGGTCACGCCGGAAGTCCTCGGGCTCGTCGGGAAGTACGAGGCCGCGAAGGTTCTCGGGACACGATTCCGCGCCGACATGCAGCACATCGCGCTGGCGACGATCGCCGGCGTGGACTCGCTGGTGAGCTGGAACTTCAAGCACATCGTTCGGCTCGAGAAGATTCGCCTCTTCAATGCGGTCAACGTAGAATCGGGGTATCGCGAGCTGAGTATCCGCTCCCCGCGAGAGGTGACGACGTATGAAGGCCCCTAAGCTGCGGGCGGTCGCGATGGTGCGGCGCATTCGAGATCGTCAGGCGCGCCAGTTGGCTGGCAAGACCGACGCCGAAATCATCGCCTTCTACCGAGCCGCCGGTGAAGCCGCCACGGAAGAACTGCATCATCGCGCCAAAACGCGTCGCCGCAAAGCCGGCTAACAGGCGTATCTGGACTCCTCCGTCAAGGAAAAACGCGCGTTCAGAAACTCCTCGTCGTTCACCGGCAACGAAGGCCGTGTCCTTCGTTGCATAAGTGCCGTCAGGCCGCGGCGCGAGCACGGGTCAAGGCTGCGCGCAGCGCACCGCCGTAGGCGGCTGAAGGGCCTTGACGCGCGCGGAGCGCCGGGGCCGCCACTACTCACTCACCGGCACCTGGTCAGACTGCCGACGTATCTTCGGCCTCATCCGTGGCGCCGTTCCGGCTCCGGGCCATCAGGGACATCCGCGCGCGGGGCGCCAATCGCTTGCACGGCCTGGCCTGGCCAGGCGAGTTATCGGCGTGTCCCCGCGCCGGTCCGACCGGTGCGCCATCGTGTCCGTTGAGCTCGGTGCAGTCCTCCGGGTGAGACGAAGAGATCGAAGCCATCGTTGTGCTGGGGTGTCGATAGTCGGTGGCAAAGGGCTGTTGGCGCGTCCAGACCGCCCAGACGATTCTCGCCAGCTTGTTGGCGACGGCGCCCGCGGCCACATTGTGCCCGCGGCGCTGGTGGGTCATCCGCGCCCAGGTCTGGAACGCGGTCGGCGACACCGCGCCTTTTGCGCGCAGGAGCACCGAGCGGGCACCGTGGATCAACAGCATCCGCACATAGACATCCCCTTGCTTGCTGATCGCGCCGAGCCGTCGGCGCAACGCGCTGGAATCCTCCTTCGGCGTCAACCCGAGAAAGCTCGCGAACTGCCGGCTCGAGTGGAATCGCCGCATGGCGCCCACGAGCGCGACCAGCGCCGTGGCCGTGAGGAGGCCCACGCCCGGCACGGGGCGCAACAGCGTGATGTCGGCCCGGTCACGCGCGAGCGTCGTGAGCTGGCGTTCGACCGCACGCATGCTCGTTTCAAGAATTTCGATCTCGTCACACGCGCTCGCGAGACTCGGTCGCATCAGGTCAGGCACAGCTAGTGATTCCGCGAGCAGTTCCCGAACCCGCGGCACGACCTGGTGCGCACCGACGGGGATGACCAGACCGAACTCACGGAGCCGCCCGCGGATCGTGTTGAGACGCGCTGTGCGTGTGGCGAGCCACGTCGATCGCAGACGGTGGAGCGACGCGATGGCTTGATGTTCGACCGTCTTCACGGGCACCGCGTGGATGTCTTCATTGCGCCCGGCGTCGAGCAGCGCCTTCGTATCCGTGCGATCGGTTTTGTTCCGCCGAACGTCGCGGTGCACGTCGTGGGCCGGAAGCAAGCGGACGGTGTGCCCGCACTGTTGTAGTCGCCGCCCCCAGTAGTGCGCCGATCCGCACGCCTCGAGCAACACCGTCGCCGGTGAGTGCTGCGTCACATACTCAAGGAACCTGTCGCGTGACAGTCGGCGTTCCGTATCCACGCGCCCCGCCTTGTGCGAGACCGCCACCTGAAACACGGATTTTGCCAGATCGACGGCGATGGTCGTATGCTCCATTCGGACTCCTCCTGGCCCTGGCCTTCATAAGGCCGTTTCACACTGGCACGATGATGCCGTACCGGCAGGAGGAGTCCATTCCATCACTGCACCCGACGGCGGCAGCACCCGCATTCCGCTGCGGTCTGGCGCCGCGGCTCAGCGCAACGTTGGGCCGACGAACTACAGACTTTTCAGAAGACGGTCGTAGTCGGCGTGGCTTCCGATCCAGAACCAGGTGATCTTGTCGTTCTCCAGCAGTCCGACGGCACGGTACGCAATGGTGACGCGCACGGAGTACACAGGTTCCCGTTCGTGGACCTTCTTGAATTGGAGGCTGGGGTGCTGCGGGTTCTCGCGAAAGAGGGCGTAGGCTTTCCGAGCGGCGTCTCGAACTTCGGTGGGCAGCCCACGGTACGCCGCCCAGAAGCGCGGCGTCGTGAGCGATGTCACAACTTCTCGGGGTCGAGTGGTGTCGTTCGGCCGGCCGCGAGATCGGCTCGGGCCTCCGCCGCGAGCTTGCTCAAGATGTCCTGCGAAGCGGCAAACTGGCGAGCCCAGTGGTCCTCATCTCGGAGTTCGTCGAGCAGCCAGCGTCCGACGCGGTCCTGCTCGTCGGGGGGCAGTGTCGCCAGCTTGGCAATAGCCGCATCCAGCGTTCGAGTCATAGGAAAAGTATACCGGACAATAACGGAGCGGTGGGCTTGATCCGGTTTCGTGGACATCTTCCGAAAGGTGGATACGATGTCCCGCATGGAACCGAGCACGCGAGTCAGACGAGCGCGCCGGCAGTTCTCGGACGAATTCAGAGCCGGTGCCGCACGGCTCGTCCTGGACGAGGGAAAAACCGTCGGCGCGGTCGCGCGCGAGCTGGATCTGACGCCGTCGTCCTTGTCGAAATGGGTGAAACAGACGCGCGCCGATCGGATCCAGGGCAAGACCGGCCTGACGAGCGTCGAGCGTGAGGAGTTGGCGCGGTTGCGGAAGGAGAATCGCGAGCTCCGGACCGAACGAGACATCCTAAAAAACTGTCGGGCGCGGCGAGTGCCGCGCTACCTGGTGGACCAGAAACTCTCAGGGCGGCTATTGTCGCGGCACCCCGGGAGGAGTGGCCGTTTGCTTTTTGGTGACGCCGCGAACCCGTAAAAAAACATGGTCCGGGGGTGGCTTGCGCACGTGATATTGGTGACGCCCGAGGGGCCCCCCGAGGCGATCCCGTTTAGGAAAGTGATCTGACGCGCCACCCCTGCTCCCGGGCTTCCTCGACAGGAGGTTCAGATGCCAGGGAAAAGGACGCGCGGGACATCATCAGGACGCCTTTCCACGATCCATCCAGATGCCGCCGGCATCGACATCGGCTCGACCTTTCACGTGGTCGCCGTGCCGAGCGATCGCGACGACCAACCGGTCCGTACCTTCCGCACCTTCAGCAGCGATCTCTATCAGTTGGCGGATTGGCTCACGGCGGTGGGCATCACGACGGTCGCGATGGAGTCGACCGGCGTGTACTGGATTCCGGTCTTTGAGATTCTCGACGCGCGCGGGTTCGAGGTGCTGCTGGTCAACGCGCGCGACGTCAAGCACGTCCCCGGTCGCAAGTCGGATGTCAACGATGCGCAGTGGTTGCAGCAGCTCCATCAGCACGGACTGCTGCGCGGGAGTTTCCGCCCCCGTGATGGCGTCGTGCGGCTGCGCGCGTACCTGCGCCATCGTGAGCGCGTGGTCGACTATGCCGCGGCGCACATTCAACACATGCAGAAGGCGCTCATGCAGATGAACGTGCAGCTGCACCACGTCGTCACGGACATTACGGGGCTCACCGGGATGCGCATCATCCGGGCGATCGTCTCGGGCAACCACGCGCCCGAGCAACTGGCCGAGTTCCGCGACCGCCGGTGCCACGCTTCAGAAGACACTATTCGCGAGGCGCTCATCGGCAACTACCGGCCCGAGCACGTCTTCGCTCTGCGGCAGGCCTTGGAGCTGT
>JACPZV010000493.1 GCA_016195295.1 Acidobacteriota bacterium | reverse complement strand
TTCCTCGACAGTGAACAACCGCGGCATCAGGCCTGGTTTCGCCCCTCAGCCTGCCACATCGACTGTACCGCGGAGCGACTGCTGTCGTTGGCATCGCGCCAGAGGGTGTCGACGAAAATCCGCACGGATCCACCCGCCGTTCGCACGTATTCGATCTTCCCGCTCGAGAGCCAATTGTAAATCGTGCGACGGCTGACGCCGACCAGCTCACAGGCCTTCATGATCGAAATCGTTTTTCGTTCCACGGCAGTATTTCCTCCAGACACCTCTATCGGTGCGTCGGGGCGCCGGGAATAGTCGCGATCGGGGTGCCTCCGAGGCTCGAGCGTGAGTCCAACTTCTGGACAGGAGGGCGGCGAAGTGTCAAAATACTGGCGCTTCGCTAAATGACTGATGCTGCGAAACATCTCCTGCTCATCGAAGACGAAGCCCCCCTTCGTCAGGCCATTGCCGAGCAGCTGACGGACCGCGGCTACCACGTTGAACAAGTCGACGCCGGCGAGCCCGCGCTGACCAAACTGGCCGACTTCGCATTCGACATCATCGTCACTGACCTTCGTCTCCCCGGCATCGATGGATCGGCCGTCGTCGAAGCGGCCGTCGAACGGTACCCGGACATCATCGCCATCGTCGTCACCGGCTACGGTACAGTGAAGGATGCGGTCGAGGCGATCAAACGCGGCGCGTGGGACTTCGTCAGCAAGCCCTTCCAGATTGACGAGCTGCTCCACGTGCTCGACTCCGCGCTCGAGCAACGCCGGCTGAAATCGGAAAACGCATACCTGCGCGCGCAGCTCGAGCAGCGGGATCGCTTCGAGGGGGTGGTGGGCAAGGGTCGCGCGATGTCGCGATTGTTCCAGCTCCTCGAAACCGTCGCGCCGACCAACAGCACAATCCTCATCACAGGCGAGACCGGGACCGGAAAGGAAGTCGTGGCGCGCGCCATTCACCAGGGCAGCCCGCGGCGCCATCACCGCTTCATGGCGCTCAATTGCAGCGCCATCCCCGAGACCTTGCTTGAAGCGGAACTCTTCGGCCACGTGCGCGGAGCCTTCACGGGCGCCGTCGGCAACCGGCAAGGCCGTCTGGAGCAGGCCCACAAGGGGACGCTGTTTCTCGACGAAGTCGGCACGATGAGCGCCGCGTTGCAGGTGAAGCTGCTGCGGGTTCTGCAGGAACGCGAGTTCGAACGGGTGGGCGATTCGCACACGATCAAGGTAGACGTCCGCGTGATCGCCGCCACCAACAGCGATTTGGGTCGAATGGTGGCTGACGGTGTGTTTCGAGAAGATCTCTTTTACCGATTGAACGTCATTCCGGTTCAGCTGCCTCCACTTCGCGAACGGAAAGAGGACATCCCGCTCTTGGTCCAGCATTTTCTCGAGAAGTTCGCGAGGGAAGGATCGGGTTCGATCCCGGCGCACAAACGCGGCGTCGGCGGTTCAGGCGAGCGTGTCGAACGCAAGAGCGTCTCCCAGGAAGCCATGCGCCGCTTGATGGCCTACCACTGGCCGGGTAACGTACGGCAACTCGAGAACGCCGTCGAGCGCGCGGTCGCGTTCAGCGCCGGGCGGGCGCAAATTGACGTGGGCGATTTGCCGAGCGAGATCCAGCAAGCGCAGGAGCCGGCGCTGGCGTCGGCGGTCACGCTTCCCGAGAACGGACTCGACCTCGACGCGTTCATCGGCGGCATCGAGCGCGATCTCGTGCAGCGCGCGCTCGAGCGCACGGGCGGGAACAAGGGTCAAGCGGCGAAGCTGCTCAACCTCAAGCGCACGACGCTCGTCGAGAAACTCAAGCGTCAGCGGTAAGGTCGATCGCGCCGTCGAGCCCGTCCAGCCCCGCGATCGCCGCTCGACCCATTGCGAGCACGGATTCCTGCGTGCTCCCGCCGATGTGCGGCGTCGCGATGAAGGTCGCCAGCCCGAGGAGGCCCGGGTCGGTGGGCGGCTCTTCGGCGAAGACGTCGAACGCCGCGCCGGCCAGACGACCGTCGACAAGCGCGTGCTTCAGGGCCGACTCGTCTACGATGCCGCCGCGCGCGGTGTTGACGAGAAAGGCCGATGCCTTCATGCGCGCCAGCTCAGGCGCCCCGATCATGCCGCGCGTCGAGGCGTCGAGCGGGAGGTGGATCGTCAGGATGTCCGACTCGTCAAGCAGCGCGTCGAGCGCGACGGGGCGAACGCCAGTCTCCCGATAGAAATCCTCGTAGGCCCGAATGTCGTGCGCCAGGATCGACGCACCGAACGCGGCGCACAAACGCCCGACCCGCTGTCCGACGTGGCCGCATCCCAGAATCCCGACGACCGCGGACGAGATCTGCCGGCCCACGGGCTGGTGCCAGCGTCCGTCTCGCACATCGCTCGTCAGCGGTACTATACGGCGGCAGAGCGCGATCATGAGCGCCACAGTCAATTCGGCGACGGCCTGCCGATTGACGCCGGGCGTCCACCAGACGCGGACGCCGTGCCGCCGCGCCGCGTCGACGTCGATCATGTCCAGGCCGACGCCGTACTTGCTGATGACTCGGAGTTCCGGCACCGCGCGAAAGACGCGCTCGTCCAGCGTCTCGAGGCCCGTGATCGCTCTGGGGTGGCCGCGGAGAAACTCCACGAGCGCGTCGCCGTCGAGCGTGCGTCCCGTCCGATTGAATCGCACTTGCGAGTACCGCTGAGCCAGTTCGTCGCGCAGTCTCGCGTCGCGCGAAAACGATCGCGACGCGACGGCGATGGGCGTGTCGTTCCTCACGCCTCACACTGTAGCAGGTACAATGGCCGGACGTGCCGCCGCGCTTCGCCTTCTGGACCATCCTGATCGACGGCAAGCCCACCGCGTTTCGCGCGCGGGATCCTCAAGATCTGCTGCCGACCTGCAATCAGCTGAAACGCACGAACACCGATGTCGTGATGCGATGGTTCGCGCGCGGACGGCTGTGGGAGTCGCCTGAAGCCGAACGCGCGGCGAGCCGCCGACCCAAGCCGGCCGTCGACAAGCGCGGCCGGGACTGGCGCCCGGGCGGGAGCCACCAGGATCCGCGCGCACGGTTCGACAAGAAATGGTTCGACGAGAAGCGGCGCGAAGCAAAGAAGTCTCGGAAGCGTCGACCCACCCCGCGATGAGCACCGCGGTCGACGTTGTTGGCTCGTCCGTCGGCGTCGTGGCGGTGCTGTGCCTTGGGTCGCTGTGGATCTAACCCCTTCGTCGGCTTCGGCTCACACGCAGCGACCGGATCTTGCGATACAGGTTCGTCCGCTGAATCCCTAGGGCCTTGGCTGCATCGGTAATTCGACCGTGATGCTGTTCGAGAACCGCGGCAATGTACTCGCGCTCGAATCGGGCTCGTGCTTGCTTGAGCGTCCCATCGCTCGAAAACACCACCGGACCGCCATCCAGGCGCACGTGGCCGAGGACATCGTCGAGCCCGATGCCGCGACCGCCCTGGAGGCCGTGCACCACGCTCTCGAGCAGCGTTCTCAACTCCACCGCATTGCCGCGCCAGGGCAGGGCCGCGATGAGCGACAACGCCGGGCGTGAAAGCACCTTCGGCGGTACTCGAAGGGCGGCACACAGCTCGCGAAGGAAGTAGTTCGCCAGCGCCGGAATGTCTTCGCGGCGACCGCGCAAGGGAGGCATGTCGATGCGGAGTACGGAGAGCCGGCGGAACAGATCGTCTCGCACCCGCCCTTCCTGCACGGCGGCGTCGAAACTCGGATCGACGCCCGCCATCGGTCTTACGTCGAAGCCGATCGGCTTACCGTTTTCCACCAGCAACGCCTCACGGTCACGCAGTAATCGGGCGAGACGTCCTTGTACACGCGTCGTCGCTTCGGCGACGTTTTGCAAGTAGAGCGTTCCGCCGAGCGCCTCGTGCAAACGGCCCGTGCGACCCACCGGCTCGAGACCGCGTCCGGCTTCGTCTCCGTGGAGTGTTGTCGCCGTCGTCCCAAACAGGACGGCCTCGAGCCCTTCTGCGTCGTACGCGGCGCAGTCGACGGTGACAAACGCACCGCCGCTGTTCTGCAGCGCGTGAATGGCCCGCGCGGTTACCTGGCGGCCGGTGCCTTCTTCCCCGCGGATCATCACGCCCGCGCGCATCGTCGCGGCGCGGGTGACGAGAACCATCACGTCGCGCATCGCGGGCGAATGAGTGTACAACTCGTCGCCGCTGGTCTCGGCGGCGCGCGGACGCTGTCGGGTTTCATAGTTCAGTTCCCGCTCGATGGCGTTCGCGACGCGCCGTCCGCCGAGCGGCCGCGCGAAAACGTCGGCCATGCCCGCCAGCACGGCCTCAGTCGTCAGATCGGGGCGGCGCGCGTCCACCACAGCGAACATGAGCGTCGAGGCGCGGTGGCTGCGGATCTCGCGCGCCACCTGTAGTGCGCCGGCGCCGCGAGAGAGGTCGAGCAGCACGGGCATATCGCGACGTTGGAGCTCATTGAGCGCGTAGGCCGCGCTGTCGGCCCAGACGACGGCGACGTTGGCAGCGCCGAGCAGTTTCTCGGTGTCGGACCGCTCGGCCGCAGGGCAACCGAGATAGAGAATGGATTTCAATGACCTCACATTACCGCGTCTCAAACGAGACTCGCCGAGCCAAGCCTCTGTACCCGAACCGGAGCCAGGCAGGCGAGTTACGATGTCGCGGACACAGGCGTCAAGAAAAAGGCTTCAATGGTTTCTCGCAGATCGGCCAAGGACCCGGCGGTGTTGATCGCGGTCCGGAGATGGCTCCCATTGTCGAGTCCTTTGGTGTACCACGATCCTAACGCGCGGATTTTGTTCACGACCCAGCGATCATGTCCGGCGACGCCGCTGTCGTACGGACGGGCTGGCGGCGGAACGGCAGTG
This sequence comes from Acidobacteriota bacterium, assembly GCA_016195295.1. GTDB lineage: Bacteria > Acidobacteriota > Vicinamibacteria > Vicinamibacterales > CAVVIG01 > SRVP-36. Next base: position 6,266 of record JACPZV010000493.1, on the reverse strand, counting down.
TGACGGAAACCCTCCGGTTCGCGCACGCGCTCCTCGAGCAACAAGGCGATGTACTCGAGTAAGAACTTGCCGCGGTCCTCAGGCGTGACGTCGCGTGGCGGCCGGCCAGCCGCCATGTCGGCCGCCTGAGCGAGAATCCAGGGGTTACGCAGGACGCCCCGACCCACCAGAACGCCGTCCACTCCCGACCGTAGCCTCTCGATCACCTGACGCGCGTCGATGCAGTCGCCGCTGCCAAGTACGGGGATCGTGAGCGACTCCGCGATTCGGGCCACCAACTCCCAGTCCGCGGAGCCACTATAGCTTTGAGACGCAGTCCGACCATGGACGGCAATCGCGGCCGCGCCGGCATCCTCCACCATCCGCGCAAGTGTCGGCGCGTTGAGCTCGTCCTCGTTCCAGCCGGCGCGCATCTTCACCGTCACCGGAATCCTGACGGCCTTCGACATGGCCGCGATGACGGTGGCCGCGTGCGCCGGTTCGCGCATCAGGCTGCAACCCGCGTTGTGTTTGGCGATCTTCGGCACCGGGCATCCCATGTTCACGTCGACGATGTCCGCGCCCATCCCTTCGACAATCTGCGCGGCGGCCGCCATCTTCTCTGGATCGCCGCCAAAAATCTGAACGGAGATCGGTCGCTCTTCCTCCGTGTACTCCGCGTACTCGAGCGTGCGATCGATGCCGCGCACCAGGCCTTCGGCGCTGACCATCTCGGTCACCACCAACCCACACCCGCCCTGACGTTTGACCAGACGACGAAAGGCCGTGTCCGTCATGCCGGCCATGGGCGCGACAGCGAACGGCGACGGAAGGGCGACAGAGCCGATGCGCAAGGTGGTTAGTACGCTTTCACATCCGCCGCGTCGACTTCGACGCTGACGGCCTGTCCGATGAGATCGACCGACAGCACGAGGCGCGCGCGATGCGCGTCCTTGCGCATCAATCGGCCGACGACGCCGCGCAGCGGTCCGTGTACGACCTCGACCATCATCCCCTCGTGGATCAACGGGCACGGGTCGAACTGCAATTCGCTGCCGACGAGCACGCGAATGCTCTCGATTTCGTATTCGGGGATCGGCGCCGGCTTCCCCTCGAACGAAACGATGTTCACCACGCCCGTGCACTTGAGAATCGGCAACGCGTCGTCGGGATCGAAACGCGCGAAGCAGTACCCTGGGAACAGCGGCCAATCGATCTTTTTCTTACGATCCTTCCAGCGACTCCATCTGGTGATCGTCGGCAGAAACGCGTCGATGCGCTTGCGTTCGAGCTGTTCGCGCACGACTTGCTCATGGCGCGACCGTGTCCAAATGGCAAACCACTGGGAAGAGTCTGGGGGCTGGGGGCTGGGGGCTGGGGAGTCTGGATAAACGCTTTCCATGTCGTTCTTTTAATCCCTAGTCCCCAGGCGCCAGCCTCCAGCCTCTACAGCGTCGGCGCCGCCTGCTGCTGCTTCAGTCCCTGGTCGAACGCTTTCTTCACGTCGGGGTTCTTCCACTCGATGATCGCCTGCCCGCGGAGCTTCTCGAGGTACTTGAGGAATTCCGCCTTGCGCTTATCGGTGAACACGCGCTCGCCGATCTGTTCGCGCGCCTGCTCCAGCGGCATGACCTGCGTCGCCGTCTTGGTTTCGAGTTTCAGGATCTGATAGCCGCGGGTGATCCGCATGACCTCGCTGACATCCCCTGGCTTCATCTTCTCGATGCGCGCGCGTAAGTCCGAAGAGACGTCGTTGAGACTGAGCGGTCCGATGAGGCCTGCGTTCGCCTTCGACGGCGCGTCCGACTCGTCTGCCGCCAGTTTGTCGAAGGCTTCACGGCCAGTCGTCACGCGCGCGCGAATCGCTTCGGCCCGCGCTTTCGCCGATTCATCCGCCGCGACGTTCAGCCCTCGACCGTCAACCGGAACCGCGACCAGGATTTCGCGCAGCGTCACGGTCGGCTGCGTCGTGAATTCGTTGAGATGCGCGTCATAGTACTTACGCGCCTCGTCTTCCGTGACGCCGATTTTCGACATCACCTCGTTCTGCTGCACGCGCTGCACGATCATCGAGCGCTCCAGGTTCTTCCTCAGATCCGCCATCGTCATGTTCTCGGCTTTGAGGGCGGCCTGGAGCTGTTCTTCAGTGTCGATCTTGTTTTCCTTCCGGATGTTGTCGAGCACGCCCTTGAACTGTTCATCGGTCATTCGGTAGCCGAGCTCGCGACCGCGCTGCACCATCAGCATTTCGTCGACCGCGTCGACCATGATCTGCGGCGTGATCTCGTCGAGCGCTTTGCGAAGCTGTAGGTTGTTCGGGTCGCTCTTGAGATCGATCTGCTGGCCCTTTTGGCGGAGGACCATCACTTGACGCGTTTCGAGATCGGTCTTCGTGAAGATCTCGCCGTTCACCTTTACAAGGATCTGTTCGATGATTTCGGCGCGGGCGACATCGATCGCGACCGGCAGCCCAAGGCTGAAAAGAAGAATGGCGCGCGTGGCGCGTTTGTGGGTCATGGCTAAATTCTTGGAAATGAGAATTTTACCCTTGATCGAGGAGGTCGCTCAACAGGCCGCCGACTCGCTCGAAGACGCCACCGGGTGCGCGTGGGTCTTCCTTGGCCGATCGGAGGATGTCCGCCTTCGTAAAGCCGGGCTTCACTTCGCCCGCGCGTGCCCGGGCGGTCCACCAGGACGGGGCAGCTTGAGACCGTGCGCCGCCCTTGCGAGGGCTCAGGGCAGAGGGCTGAGGGCTGGCAGACCGCGACTCTTGAGCCCTCAGCCCTTCACCCTCAGCCCTGTCAAGATTCAACTTCAAGGCCGCAGGCGGGACGAGCGTGAGGTCCGGACGCCGCCGCACCAGCGCGACGAGCCTCACGGGATCGACCTTGGCCTGCGGTCTGAACTTTAAGACGACGATGCGCCCTTCGCGGTCGATGGCGTCGATGCCGAGCTGATCCGCCATGACGCGGATCCGTCCGTAGTCGGCGAGGTTGAGCAGCGAATCCGGCAGCGGACCATAGCGATCGGTTGCTTCTTCGAGCACACGATCGAGATCCGCCTCGCGGCGCGCCGCGGCGACTCTGCGGTAGAGGGCCAGCCGCTGATTCATGTCGGGTACGTGCGACTCTTCTATCCGCAAATCCACCCGCAAGTTGACGGTGGCGCGCACATCGTCTTCGATTTCCTCGCCTTTGAGCTCGCGGACGGTCTGCTCCAGCAGCTTCATGTACATCTCGAAGCCGACCGTGTCGATCTGTCCGCTCTGCTCGCCGCCGAGCAGATTACCGGCGCCGCGAATCTCGAGATCGTGCGCCGCCACCCGGAACCCGCTGCCCAGATCGCTGAACTCCTTGATCGCCGCGAGCCGCTTCTTGGCAACCGGCGACAGGTTGTCTTCCGGCGGAATGAGCAGGTACGCGTACGCGGGCCGATCGGATCGCCCGACGCGGCCGCGCAACTGATAGAGCTGCGACAAGCCATACCGGTCTGCGCGGTTGATGATGATGGTGTTCGCGTTGGGAATGTCGAGGCCGTTCTCGACGATCGTCGTCGCCAGGAGCACGTCGAATCTGCGCGCGACGAAATCGAGCATCGCGCGCTCGAGCGCCTCTTCCTCCATCTGCCCGTGACCCACGACGATCCGCGCCTCAGGCACGAGCCGCTGAATGAGGCTGCCGATCGAGAAGATCGATTCGACGCGATTGTGGACGAAATAGACCTGACCGCCGCGCGCCAGCTCCCCGCGAATGGCACGGCCGATGACCTGCTGATCGAACTTCACGACGTTGGTCTGGATCGACAGCCGGTCTTTCGGCGGCGTCTCGATGATCGACATGTCGCGGATCCCGACGAGCGACATGTTCAGCGTGCGGGGGATCGGCGTCGCGCTCATGGTGAGGACGTCCACCTTCTTTTTCAGCTGCTTGATCTTTTCTTTGTGCGCGACGCCGAACCGCTGTTCTTCGTCCACCACGAGAAGGCCAAGGTCGCGGAACTGCACGTCCTTCGAGAGCAGCCGATGCGTGCCGACCACGACGTCCACCTTGCCGGCGCCAAGGTCGGCGACGACGTCCTTCTGTTCAGTCTTGCTGCGAAAACGGCTGATCATTTCGATGCGAACAGGAAAGCCGGCGAACCGCTCCTTGAGCGTCTTCTGATGCTGAAACGCCAGCACCGTCGTGGGCGCCAGGAACGCCACCTGCTTGCCGTCCATCACCGTTTTGAACGCCGCCCGCATGGCGACCTCGGTCTTGCCGTACCCGACGTCGCCGCACAGCAGGCGATCCATCGGCGTCGGCGATTCCATGTCCCGTTTGATGTCGCGGATCGCCGACTGCTGATCCGGGGTGAGCTCGTACTCGAAAGCGTCCTCGAATTCCTGCTGCCAGTGCGAGTCGGCGCTGAACGCGTGACCTGGCACGGCCTTGCGCGCGGCGTAGAGCTTGAGCAGCTCTTCCGCCATGTCGCGCATCGCTTTCTTGACCTTCGTCTTGGCGCGTTCCCAGGACGTGCCGCCCAGCCGGTCGACCGGCGGCCGCGTCGCGCCCGTGTATTTCTGGACGAGGTCGAGCCGTTCGACCGGCACGAACAGCTTGTCGGCGCCCGCGTATCGCAGCTCGAGGAATTCCTGCATCGCGTCGCCGATGTCGATCTGCTTCAGGCCGACGAACATGCCGATCCCGTGATCGACGTGCACGACGAAATCGCCGACCTTCAGGTCGCGGAGGTCCGAGAGAAACGCGCGCGACGAGGACCGCCGCTTGTCCGAGGCGCGGCGCTCCTCCTCGAACACGTCGGCTTCCGCGTACACCTGCAGACCCGCATCGGGCAGCCGAAAACCGCGCGACAGGCCCCCGATCGCGACGAGGACGGCCGCGTAGCGCGCGTCTTCGGCGCGTTCCACCTGAATCGCGAACACGTCGTACTCCTTGAGCAGCTCGACCGTGCGCTCGGCGCGCCCAGGCGTGGCGGCGACAAACAGCGTCAACCCGCCGTCTTCCCGCTGCCGTCTGATGTCCGCGACCCAGTCGGCGACGCGGCCTTTCAGCTCGGCGGTCGGCTGGCAACGGACGTGATGCGCCGGCAGCGCACGCGGTTCCAGCCCCGCCGGCTCCGCCGCATCGTCGCTCAGGCCGAGGTACGCGAGGCGCGTCGCCGTCGCCAGCCGCGCTTCGATCACGGCCCACTCGGCGAACAGGTCTCCTGGAGGAAGGATCTGTGGCGCGACGGATTCGTAGCTCTGCTGCATCTGCTCGAGCAGCTTCGTTGCCTGGGCGTCGACTTCGTCGCGTTCGGAAACGAGAATGCGCGACTCTTTGGCGCGCGCGAGGTAGTCGAACAGCGTCGCTTGGCGATCGGCCGCCAGGACATCGTTCAGGGGAACGATTGCCACATGATCGGTCGCGGCGATCGAGCGTTGCGTGGCCGGATCATACGTGCGCAGTGTTTCGATCGTGTCGCCGATGAACTCCAGGCGCACAGGATGCGTCTCGCCGGCGGGAAAAACGTCCACGATGCCGCCGCGGACGGCGAATTCGCCGTGCTCGTCTGCCGGATCCTCGCGCGTGAGGCCGGCATCGATGAGCAGCTCGGCCAGATCAGTGGGCGCGATCTCGTCGCCGGTCTTGAGATCCAGCGAGCCCGCGAGCAGCCGGTCAGGCGAAGACACACGTGGTAGCAGGGCGGCGGCCGACGCGACGACGACGCGTGCCGTTCCGCGCGCGATCGCGTGAAGGGCGCGGGCCCGAGCGGAGGTCACGCCGACGTGCGGTGCGAGGCCCCGATACGGATCGACCTCGTGCGAGGGAAACGGCAGAACCGCGCGTTCCACGGCCGCCGTCGGCAGCCCGTCAACGGCGGCCAAGAAGAAGGCGACGTCCGCGACGGCCTGTTCGAGATCGGCGTCGGTCGGCACGACGAACAGGACGACGGCATTCGGACGCGCGTGCGCCACGCCGGCGACGTACAAGGCCTTCGCGGGCGGCGTCAGCCCCGATACTTCGCGCGCGGGAACATCCATCCCGCTGCGGGTCAGCGCCTGTTTGAGAACGGCGCGCAGATTGAGCGACGTCGAGGTCGTCACGGCCGTCGAATCTTCTCGAGAATCTTCGTGGTGGAGTATTCGTGTTCGATCGCGATGCGCACGACCTTCCCGCCACGCGGCTCGACGATATCGCGACCGACGATCTCATCCTCCGCCCAGTCCGCGCCTTTGACGAGCACATCCGGTTGAAGCGAGGCAATGAGACGGTGCGGTGTGTCTTCGTCGAAGATCACGGCGCCGT
>JACPZV010000532.1 GCA_016195295.1 Acidobacteriota bacterium | reverse complement strand
GACCCGATGTGATTCGTGAGCCGCTGAAAGTCAGGGCTTGAAGCGCCGAGACCTGACCCGACATCTCGAAGAGCACGGCTGCCAGTTGCTGCGTGAGGGTGGCAATCACACGATTTACGTGAATCGCGCCGCCAAGAAAACCTCCAGCGTTCCTCGCCACAACGAAATCAACAACGATCTCGCCAGGAAGATCTGCAAAGATCTTCAGGTACCGCAACCAGACGTCAACGATCGGCGCTCAGCCGCGAGCCGCGCGTGATCGCTTCGTCGACTTTGATCGAGCGCGTCGTGCGCGGCTCGTCGGCTGCAGCGCCTGGTTAGACCGCGCTTGACTCACCAAAGGATATTTTTCAGGATGCTCGATGGACTCCACGGCAAGATCGACATCCAGTTCTGGCCAGTACAGATGATGGGGACTTGGAAGCTCCACGTGCGTGATCGCTTGGATTGACGCCTCTTTGAACCACGGGAACGCCTTAAACGCGACGAACAACTCCCGCTCACCGACGAAGAGCCAGAACCCATGCGTCGACACGTTCGTGACTTCAACCGGGAAAGTGCTTGGCCCATGCGCTACGGATTTCATCGAGATGCTCCTCAATCAGTTTCGACGCTTCGTTCACGCGCGGCGTGTTGAGCCCGTAGTTCGCCGCCAGTTCCACCGTCGGCTCAAGCCAGAACTTTGCTTCGCCGTTGGCATGGAACACATGTACATGCATGCGCGGTTCTTCGCGGGAGAAGAAGTAAAACCGAAATCCGCGCACCCGCAGGACCGTTGGGCTCACGTCGTCAGCATAAACCGAAACGCCCCTGGTGGCGCGACCCTGGACGCAAGTCGCAACAACGGCACGACACAGGGCGTCGTCGTCAATTCGGGTTGCTCGACGTTCGCCGACCTTCGAGCGAGCGGGCGTTGGTTTCGTTGCGGCGCGGTCGACGGACGCAGGCCCAGGACGTCGAAACGCGGCGCTCGGTGTCCGATGATCAACTGCCGATGGGTTCCGGAACTTTTTCGTTCGGCGGTCAACGTTGCGAATGAGCCGTGCGCCGTCCCAGTTCAGCGGCGCGTCGGCTCCATTCGCGTGTTGGCCCGCTGTTCGTAGTTCGGTTCGGCCCACGCTTGGGCCCGCGCGGCGAGTTCGGCACACACGCGTGGCCACTCGTGGAGTGTCGCCGGATCGAAGTCTGCGCCGTTCGGCCACGTTAGCGTACCCACTTCCTGATCAAGAATCACGGCGTTGAACACCTCCAGGTCCCGCAGTGGGCCAAAGAGTACGCCGCGCAGTACTGGTCGAAAGTCGATCTCTTGCGTGGTGCCGTCCGTGAAGGTCACGGACAGCGTGTACGGACCGACGATTTCGAACCGCGCGACGCGATGGATGGGATGGGTCATGGATTACCTGAGTGGTTCGATCTTGACCGGCGGCTGGCCCGATTGCAAGAGATCCCAATCGCGCCGCAGTTCCTCTCGGTGAATCTCCGCCCAAGCCTCCACGAGCCGTTGCTGTGCCTTGGGCACACTGCCGCCGAGGCATTCGACCGTGTCCACGGCAAAGACCGCCGCGTGGTCTTGGTAATATGCGTGAAAATGCGCGCGATGATGGGGCTGGCCCTCCTCAGCGAACATCCGAATGATGATCCCGAAGAACCGCGACAACTCCGGCACGGCGCTACTCTACATCGTCGGTCAGGTTTTCGTCCGTAGGCTTTTCGTCGGGCCAACGTTGCAAATGAGCCGCGCGCCGCAGCGCCATGATGGCGCCGGGCCGCCGACGGCTGCAAGCGGTGTTGGGCGGCTGTTCACTTGAGTCCCAGCGGTTTGCCTGCAGTCAGGAGGCGAATCGCCTCCTGCAGACGCCTGGCCTTTGTCTCCTCGCGCTTTGCGGATTCGATCCAGCCGATATACCGTCGCCGATGTGAGGGTGCAAGCCCCTCGAAGTACTGCCACGCCGCCGGCTGTTTTCTTAACGCTGCCTGAATGTACCCTGGAAGCGTTGCGGGCATTTGGAACCGTGGCGGTCGTGGACCATAGCTGCGGTTCGTCGGAGCGCGATTGACTCCACTTGGCTTCAACCTGCCAGCGGCTTTCAATGCTGCGTAGCGCTTCCGGTTAATCGTCGACCACCGGCTATCCTCTTTCCGCGGCGTAAATTTTATGGCGTAGCGAGATTCGTCCAGGCGTTTGACCAGGCTATCCACCCAACCGAAGCACAGCGCTTCATCGAGTGCGTCCGAGTGCGCGATCGATCCCACGCCCGTGTGTCGCTTATAGAAGATGAGCCACACCTCGGGCTCAGAGTCGTGGTGCTCGTCGAGCCATTTGCGCCACTGGTCAGCAGTCTGAGCGACGAATGTCTTCACGGTTTACGATCTGTGCTGTCCGCCCAATACTTGCGATCGAGGGCGAACGGCAGGACAGCGCGTCCCACCCATCGCGCCGATCACGCACGGCAGCCGCGCGAGACGACGAGATCGCGACGTCATCGTCGCCGGCTCCGTAGACGGTCAGCCGCCTGTTTCACGGCAGGCGCGTCGGGATTGAGCTGCGCCGCGTGCTGCAGCGCGGCCGCCGCCCGGTCCCACGCGCCCAGCGTCATCGTCGCGTTCGCAATGCCAACCCACGCCTCAACGCGGGTCGGATCGAGTCGCGTCGCACGGGCGAAACTCTCGAGCGCCTCGCCCGGCCTGGCGAGGTTCATCTCCACCATGCCGGCCCACACGTACGCCCGCACGTCGCGGGGATCGTAGCGCACGGCCGCGCGAAACGCGTCGAGCGCCGCCCGTTCGTCGCCGCCGCGCCAGAGAATCAGCCCTTTGGTTTCGTACGCGCGACCCAGCGCGGGGTTGATCGCGATCGCGCGGTCGACGGCCGCGCCGGCGCGTGCGAGATCGTTTTGGTTCAGATATCCAGAGGCAAGATTCACGTACGCGTCGAACCGCTGCGGATCTCTGGCCACGACCTGTTCGAGGATCGCCACTCCCTCTCCGGCGTTTCCCATCGCGACATACACCTCGCCCAAGTGACTCATGAGCGCGACGTCGTCGGGCTTCTCCTGATGCAACTGCTGCAGCAGCGCAATCGCCTGCGTCATCTGCCCGGCCAGAAAGTACTGCGTCGCGTCCTTGAGCCGGACCGCGAACCCTCGGCGGTACTGGAGCATCTCGTCGGTCCACGGATCCGGCCACGCGGGCTCGCCCGTCATCCCGACAGCCAGCGCATACTCGGCGTCGTCGACGCGACCGAGGCGGCGGTACGCCGTGCCCAGCAACTGCATGGCGTAGGGGTCGCCGGGGTTTTTCGCCAGCGCGCGCTCGAGGACGTCGACGGCCTGCTGATTCCGCTGACGCCGGAGGTACACACGCGCGAGCCCCACCGCTGAGGACACATCGCTCGGATCGATCTCGCCCGCTCTGGTGAACGCGCGCTCCGCGCCATCGGTGTCATCGCG
>JACPZV010000531.1 GCA_016195295.1 Acidobacteriota bacterium | reverse complement strand
TCATCCTTCGTTCCGACGGCAACCCGACGTACCAGCTCTCGGTCGTGTCGGACGATGTGGAGATGCGCATCACGCATGTGGTGCGGGGGGACGATCACATTTCGAATACGCCGAAGCAGATCCTGCTGTATCGCGCGGTCGGCGCCGACGTCCCGCGGTTCGCGCACGTGCCGCTCATCCTTGGTCCCGACAAAAAGCGTCTGAGCAAGCGCCACGGCGCGACGTCGGTGATGGAGTACGCGCGCCAGGGGTTTCTGCAGGAAGCGATGATGAACTTCCTCGCGCTGCTCGGCTGGTCGCCTGGCACTAATCAGGAGCTGTTCACGCGCGACGAGCTGGCGCGCGTCTTTGCGCTCGAGGGCATCAGCGGCGGCAACGCCGTCTTCAATCCGGAAAAGCTGGACTGGTTCAACCAGCAATACATCACGCGGCTTCCGCCCGGGGAGCTGGCGAAGCGCGTTAAACCGTCGCTTGATGCCGCGGGCCTGTGGAGCGACGCGTACCTCGGCGATCGCCGCGCGTGGTTCTTCGCCGTCCTCGAGCTGCTGCGGCCGCGCGCCAAGCGGCTGAACGATTTCACGTCGCAGGGCCGCTTCTTTTTCTCGGACGCGATCGAGTACGACGGCGCGGCCGTAGAGAAGCATCTGCGCGCCGAAGGGATGGCTGCGCATCTCGCCGCTTTGGACCAGGCGTTCGCCGCGCTGGCGGTGTTCGACGCCGCGACCACTGAAGCGGCGCTGCGATCGCTGGCCGACGCGCGTGGGGTCAAGGCCGCGTCATTAATACATGCCGTCCGCGTGGCCGTGACCGGCAAAACCGTGAGCCCGGGTCTCTTCGAAGTGCTTGCGCTCCTCGGTCGCGACAATGTCCACTCACGGCTGGGAGGCTGGGGCAGGTAGGGCAGGTAGGGCGGGTAGGGCGGGTGGGGTAGTCAGTTGTAGGGCGGGTCCTTTTGGACCCGCCTGATAGGAGACGACGGATGAAACGACTGCTGGCCGCGGCCACAATCGCCCTCGCGTTCGTCACGGGCTTGCGCGCCCAGCAGCCGCCCGCGCGCACCGAGCTCGTCATCGTCGTCGACGGCCTGCGCCCCGACTACGTGACGCCAGAAGTGATGCCGCGTCTGTACCGCCTGGGCCAGCGGGGCATCGTCTTTCGATCGCATCACTCCGTCTTCCCAACCGTCACGCGCGTCAACGCCTCGTCTTTTGTCACGGGCGCGTATCCCGAGACGCACGGCCTGATGGGCAACACTATCTATAGCCCGAAGGCGAACGCGACGAAGGGGCTGGACACCGGCGAGCGCGCGAATCTCGAATCGGTCGAGCGCGCGGACGGCGTGCTACTGACCGCGCCGACGCTGAGCGAGATCTTGAAGCCGGCCGGGAAGACGCTGCTCGCCGTCAGCAGCGGATCGAGCGGATCGGCGTATCTGCTCAATCACACGCAGGCCACCGGCGGCATCGTCCACTACGACTTCGCCAAGCCGCAGGCGCTGGCCGTGCGCGCGCTGGCGCTGCTCGGTCCGCCACCCGCGCATGCGACGCCGAACGATCCGCAGAATCAGTACGCGATCGACGCGTATCTCAAGGTCGGGCTTGGCGAGGTCCATCCGGACGTGACCTTCATGTGGTTGAACGATCCCGACGGGACCGCGCACGCCAACGGCATCGGCGCCGAGCTGACGCTGAAGTCGCTGTCGCTCGTGGACGCGGGCATCGGCCGCGTCGAGGACGCGCTGCGGGCGCGCGGTCTGCTCGATCGCACGAACATCATCGTGACGTCCGACCACGGCTTCTCGACGCACACGCGCGAGCTGCGGCTCGCCGCGCTCGTCGATTCGTTCGCCAGACCCGTGCCTGACGGTTCGAAGGACATCGTCGTCGCCGAAGGTTCGATCAACCTGCGATCAGGCCGCGATCCCGCGCGCGTCGCGGCGATTGTCGCGGCGCTGCAGAAGCGCCCCGAGGTCGGCGCCATCTTCACGCGACCGGTCGCCGGTGATGGTAGGGGCGAACCTCGGTCCGCCCAGGACTCCGAAGGCGCGGTGACTGGCACGCTGTCATTTGACGTTGCCCGCTGGAATCACGCGCGCGCGGGCGAGATCCTCGTGTCGGCGAACTGGACGAACGATAAGAACGACGCGGGCTGGCCCGGCAAGACGACGGACGGCGGCGTCGCCGGGCATGGGACGTCGAGCCCGTACGACATTCACAACACGCTGATTGCCGCCGGTCCTGATTTCCGCGAGCACGCGGTGAGCGACGTGCCGACCGCGAACGTCGACATCGCGCCGACGCTGCTGCACCTGATGGGGATGAAGCCCGCGCCAACGATGACGGGCCGTGTGATCGAAGAAGGTCTGCGCACTGGGCCGTCGCCCGCATCGGTCCGCGTCGAGCGCGTCGACCAGACCGTCAAGTCGCCCGACGGCGCGTACGAGCTGACTGCGCACGTCTCGATTGCCGCCGGCAAGCGCTACCTCGACTCCACCAACGTCGTCCGTCGTTGATTCGTTAGCGCGTCGCCGCCTTCGCGCCGTAGGCGCTTCGGCGTGCCTCACCGTAGCTCGCGTGAACATCGTGCGAGCGGAGGCGGGAGCCTTTCAGGCGAGCGTGATCGGTCGCGTTCGGCTTCAGCCGGATCGTAGCGCACGTCGCGCCCGCGGCTTGCCCGCGCGAATTCCCGTTCACTATAATGAACGTTTGCACCGGCCGGCGCGCCGCGCACCCTCGACTGCGCTCGGGTCAAGCCGATACTGGGAGGTCGTCCAACGGTAGGACACGTGGCTCTGGACCACGGTATCGGGGTTCGAATCCCTGCCTCCCAGCCAAGTTCGAAACCCGGGTCGCGAGTTGCTACAACGCGAATATTTTCAGACGTTTCCGCGCCGCCGCCATTACTCTCTGAACGAGAACGTCAAATTCGCAGCCCATTTCTGTTCTTCAGCTGCTTTTCCTAGTAAATTCGACCGTTCCATCGCCGACTCTGACGAAGTGACATTTTGAAATGACATTCCGGGCGCGGCGGAGAATGGCGAGGCGCTGATCCGCAGGACGAATCGAGCGACGCTCTACGTGAGTGTCGACGGGGACAATTGCCGGCGGACCACGTCGCGTGGCCGGTCATAACCGAGTGGGCCGACCGGGGTGTCGGCCAGCTTCACGCTCAACCCGTGCAGCTCAGCCCGACCTCGTGGTGAAACGCCGCCTCGATGAAGATCGCGTAGTCGTTCATCGTGCCAAGGACGCTTCGACTGGCGGTCGTCGTAAACGTCACGTCCCGCATCTCCCGCACCTCCGCGGCGATGACCTCCGCGGGGATCTGGAGAGCTGTCAACACGGCCGACAAGCCCTCTGCGAACCTAAGGGGCAGCGTGGACAGATCTCGGGCTGCAATGACGACGGGTAAGCGGGTCGTTGCATTGACCAGCAGCACCACGTGCTGCGGTTTCGTAAGGAGGATGGTGGCGTACCAATCACCCAGGGCCGTCGTTGACGACGCCTCGCTCGGAGTGAATCGGCGCAGTCGATCGAGGAGCTTGCGCGTACAGCGTATGACCACCATCGATTGCTCGTCAGGTTGATTAGCGCATCCCCAGCGGCCAACTGCCTTCTCGAAGGACTCGTGCTCGGCGGGCGGAGACAAGATCCACGCGGTCGAGAGAAGCCGGCCCGCAATCCTGGGATCGCCTCTGCGGCTTCGCTCAGGCGATCCTGCGCATCCGGGCGGCGTGCCACAGGTCCCAGTGCATCTGCAGGTTCATCCAGACCTCTGGGGACGTGCCCAACAGGTCCGAGAGGCGCCACGCCGTGTCGGCGGTCACACCGCGCTTCTGTCTGACGATCTCGTTCAGCCGATTCGTCGTGATCTTCATGCGCGCCGCGGCTTCGGCCTGACTGATGCCGAGTGGCTTGAGGAACTCCTCGAGCAGCATTTCGCCGGGATGGGTCGGTGGCTGGCGCATCCGTCGGAGATCGACAGCGCGCCCGGGCGTCATCTTACGAGTGGTAGTCTTCACAGCACACCTCCCATGCGCGGCCGGCTTCAAATCGAAACGTGATTCGATACTGATCGTTGACGCGGATGCTGTACCGGCCCGCGAGCGCTTCCAGCCGATTACCTGGTGGAGCCCGAAGATCGGCCAACGTCGCAGCCGCGTGCACATACGACAGCTTGCGTCGCACGATGGGCCAGAGCGCCTTCGGAATCGTACGCGCTCGCTTCGAATCCTCGCCGTAGAAGACGTGCTCGGTCGCGAGATCAGCGAACGATTGGATCACCAGCTCAAGTATACCCGACTCTCGGGTATCCGAGGATCAGCGCGTTGCGCAGCCCAGCAGGAAGACGGCACGAATCGGACGAGCGCGAGCAGCTCCTGTCTGCATCGTCGGCAACGTCCGTGCGCGTTTGAGCTCCGGGAGACCAATCAGGAGGCGGTTCTTCGAGCGCTCCACGGGGATCCACCAGCGCAAGTACCCCGGCGAGGTTTACGCGAAACCAGCCCGTCTTTATTGGGGTTTCTTGAAATAGGCCAAAAGACTCCCTGCCTCTAGGGCATCGCGCGACGCGCACGCGCGTCGCGACTTGGCTCGAATCCCTGGCAACTTAGCGACCCTACAATATCCGCACCCCCTCATTCGTCTACAACCGTAGGCGAAGGACGCGGCGAGCCTGGAGCGCCTGGAGAGAATGTCACTCGAACAGGACCGCCGGATCGCCGAAGTGGTCAGGCGGGAGCAGTCCCGGCTGCGCAACTTCATTCGCCGGCGCGTGCCCGACCCGCGCGACGCTGAGGACATTCTGCAGGACGTCTTCTACGCGCTGGTGGAAGCGAACCGCCTGTTGATGTCGATCGATCACGTCACCGGCTGGCTGTTTCGCGTGGCGCGCAATCGCATCACCGATCTCTTCCGCAAGAAGAAGCCGGAGCGCTTCAGCGATACCCTCGTCGCGGACGAGGACGCGGAGCTGCTGCAGTTGGAAGACCTGCTGCTTTCGCCCGATGCGGGACCGGAGGCGCTCTACGCCCGCCACGTGCTGCTCGACGAACTCGAGTTGGCGCTCGACGAGCTGCCGGAGGAGCAGCGCGAGGTGTTTGTGGCGCACGAGTTGGAAGGGCGCAGCTTCAAGGAGATGGCCGCCGAGACCGGCGTGAGCGTGAATACGCTGCTCTCGCGCAAACGCTATGCGGTGCGGCATCTGCGCGAGCGATTGCAAAGCATGTACGACGAATTGACGAAAGCATGAGGACCTGAACATGAGACTGAGCATGAGAAGGCATTGGTTTTTCCTGGCGCCGCTGGCGATTCTGGGGATTCTGCTATTTGTCTTCATCGGCGGCGAAGTGGTGATGCAACTGTGGAATTGGCTGCTGCCGCCGCTCTTCGGTTGGCGCCAGATAACCTTCTGGCAAGCGATTGGAATTCTGGCGCTGTGCCGGATCCTCTTCGGCGGATTGGGACGCCACGGTTTCTCTGGCTCCATGCGCCGTCGCATGGCCGACCGCATGGCCGAGCGCATGGAGCACATGACCCCTGAGGAGCGGGAACGATTCCGGCAACGCATGCGCGAACGTTGCGGCTTCGGCCCATCCGCCAGCGAGAGCAAGGGGCAATGAACCGGATTCTTCCTCGACGCATCGACAACACCTATCGCGGTCTCGTGCTGGCGGTCATGATCTGGAGCACATGGCCGTCCAGCGCGGCATGGGTCATCGGCACGCTCGTCGGCATCAGCATGCTCTTCAGCGGCATGACGCGGGTCATGCTGTCTCTCGCGGTTCGCCGGATCGTTGCGTAACGGCGCGACGTGAGGACATTGTCATGAGCAAGCACGCACTTGACGCCGACACAATCATGGCTCGCGCGACACCTGTCACGCGTCAACAGGCGCACGAGATCCAGCCGTACGGTCATCTCGTGAAGATGCCGATCGCCCTGTCAGAGACGGCGTGCAAGGAATCGGTCGAAAATCTCAACCAGATCTCGCGTCTCCTGCACGCGCACGAGATCGTCCTCAAGGAAGCTCGCGCGATGGCGAAGCGCGCCGCAGAGGCCGGCGACGATGGGACCAATGATCTGTTGTCCCGCTCGCCCCGCCTCACCGCCGATCAAAAGACGGCGACGCACCGATGTATTGACGCGCGTGCTCAAGGTCTGTGCGCGTCTGTCGGTCGCCCCGTTCGCAAATCTTGACCAGCTGACTGTAATACTTCTGCGCACTCGTTCGGTTGCCCGCCAATTCGGCCGCGCGACCGGCGCCATACACTGAGATGTATTCGCGCTCGCGATCACTCTTTGCGCCGATCTTCTGCGCCGCGTCCGCCGCTGCGAGACCATCCTTCACGACAGTGGCGCTGAGCATCAATTTTTTCCGCCCTGTGTGGCAGACGCTCCCTGGACGGGTTCGAATCCACGTGCGTATTCTAGAACGCATTGCACAGTTGGCCGCGCCCGGGGCTCGGCACGGCTTTCAAGCGTCGCGCGACGAAGTTGGCGGCGCAGGCGCGCGTGTGATAGGTTACATGTAACCAGGACATCGCACGCGTCATGCCCACGACACGCCGGGTCAAGTCGTCGCGCGAGAAGGTGCGGGCCCACCGGCAGCGCCTGCGGAAGCAGGGGCTGCGGCCCATTCAGATCTGGGTGCCGGATGTCCGATCCAAGGCCTTCGCCCGCGAGGCGCACCGGCAGTCGCTCCTTGTCGCGCGGAGCCCGCACGCGGCCGACGATCAGGCGTTCGTCGACGCCATCTCCGAATGGAATGACGAGTGAAGCGCGGCGACGTCTGGACCGCCTCAGGCGGACCGGACTACGCCGGCAAGCCGCGCCCGGTGGTTGTCTTGCAAGACGACCGCTTCACATCCACGGCGTCGATCACGATCTGCCCGTTGACAACGAATCCGGCTGACGCCCCGCTGCTGCGGCCGAGCGTCCGGCCAACCGACCGGAACGGCTTGAAGTCGCCGTGCCGCGTGATGGTGGACAAAATCACCACCGTGCCGAGGGCCAGACTGGGCGTCTGCATCGGCCGACTCGACGATCCGGAAATCTCCAGACTCGATCGCGCCGTCCTCGTGTTTCTGGGACTCGCCGGATGAGCCGTTTCGCGTCACTTGGTCGGGACCTTCGGCTTCAACTCCTCAACGGCTCTACCACGGAGGGCACGGATACGAATGGAGTTCACGGTCAATAACCTTCGAAACCCCGTGACCTCCGTTAAACACCGTGAACTCCGTGGTCGCGTTTGTTTCGCGATTGTTTCCATCGGGTTCGCGCGAGCGCATGATCTTTCTTCTCGCGACGCTGCCATCGTCCGGACCACGGTATCGTGGTCGAATCCCTGCCTCCCAGCCAGTCGTTCTCAGCCATCGACGGTCGTTCTGAGGTTCCGTGTCGATCCGGCCCTGCTCATTCGACGTGATAATGAGGCCGGGATCACGCCCGCCGCAGATGGAGGAGATGCCGCATGCCTAAGATCACGCCGTTCCTGTGGTTCGACCATCAGGCCGAAGAGGCCATGAACCACTACGTGTCGATTTTCAAGAACTCGAAGGTCTTGAGCGTCAGCCGCGCGAAAGGGAAAGTCATGTCCGTATCGTTCGAGCTCGACGGTCAGCAGTTCATGGGCCTCAACGCCGGACCGCAGTTCACATTCACCGAAGCCGTGTCGTTCTTCGTGAACTGCGAGACGCAGGAAGAGGTGGACGCGTTCTGGGCGAAGCTCGGCGCCGGCGGCGAGCCTGGGCGCTGTGGCTGGCTCAAGGACAAGTTCGGGCTGTCGTGGCAGATCGTGCCGACGAAGCTGCGCACGCTGATGAGCGACCCCGATCCCGCGAAGTCGCAGGCGGTCGTGCAGGCGATGCTCAAGATGAACAAGATCGTCATCGCCGAGCTGCAGAAGGCGTACGACTCTGCCGGGGTTCCGTAGTCTCGCAGGCGCGCAGCCGCTTCTCGAGCGACCGCCGCTCCATCGGGTTGCGCGCGAGCGCGAGCGCCGCTCGGAAATGCTCCCGCGCCGTCGCGCGATTGCCTCGACGCAGCTCCAGCTCGCCCAGTGCGGCAGGATAGAACGGATAGCTGTTGAGCCGATCCCGATCCGCAATCGCGTGGAGCGCCTCGATGCCCTGCTCGGCGCCGTCGCGTTGCGCGATCGCGATCGCGCGATTGAGCGCGACGACGGGTGACGGGGCGACGGTCATCAAGCGGTCGTAGAGCGCGACGATCGACGCCCAGTCGGTCTCGTCCACGCTCGTGGCGCCGGCGTGGGCGGCGGCGATCGCGGCCTCGAGGTGATACGCGGTCATCTCTCGACCCGCGGCGGAGCGCTCGAGGAGCGCGAGCCCTTGCGCGACGAGCCCGGCGTCCCAGCGCGATCGGTCCTGATCGAAGAGCGGATTCAGATCGCCCGCCGGGTCGAGGCGCGCCGGGAGCCGCGCGGCGTGGAGGCACATCAGCGCGGCGAGCGCGTGCGTTTCGGGCATCGCCGCCGGCGGGTGCTCCAGCAGCAGCATCGTCAGGCGGATCGCCTCGTGGCACAGGTCGGCGCGGACCGCGGATTCGGCGGACGCGCCGTGATACCCCTCGTTGAACAACAGGTACAGCGCGCGCCTCACGGCCGAGACACGCGGCGTGAAATCGGCGTTCGCGAGATCGAACAATCGCTTCGCGCTCGCGAGCGTCTTTTTCCCGCGCGAGATCCGCTTCTCGATCGCCGCGCGGCCGGTCAGGAACGCGCCGGCGATCTCGCTCGCGCCGAAGCCGCAGAGGATGTTGAGGACGAGCGCCACCTGGACGTCTTCGGGCAGCCGCGGATGGCAGCACGAGAACATCATCCGCAGCTGTTCGTCGCGGATCGCGGGCGCGGCGAACGCCTCTTCGACGATGGGGGCGGTCGTCCACTCGGACTCGAGCAGGCGGCCCATCTCGGGTGCGAAGGTGCGCGCGGTCCGCTCGCGCCTGATGACGTCGAGCGCGCGGTGCTTCGCCGTCGTCATGAGCCACGCGGACGGGTTCTCCGGAATGCCGCGGACTTTCCAGATCTCCAGCGCCCGCAAGAAGGCGTCCTGGACGACGTCCTCCGCGAGCGCCAGATTGTGGACGCCGAAGATGCGCGTGAGCGCGGCGACCATGCGCCCCGACTCGCGCCGGAAGAGGTGCTCGTCAACGTTCACAGGGTCCACAGGGTCCACGGCGTGCGGCTACATCGCCGATTTCATTATCGGGCGGACTTCGACGGATCCTTGGCCGTCGAGGATCGGGCAGCCTTTCGCGAGGTCCACCGCCTGCGCCAGGTCCCGTGCCTCGATGATGGTGAAGCCCGCGACCAGGTCCTTGACTTCGACGTACGGACCGTCGGTGACCGCCTTCTGCTTGCCGCGGACCGTTTTGCCGGTGGGCTCGAGCGGCTGCCCCGGGTTCTTCAGGTGTCCTTTCGCTTCCAGCTCGCCCATCCAGTCGCGCCACACGCGCATGCTCTGCTGCGCGTGCTCCGGCGTGCCCATGGCCTCGCGCTGCGCCGCCGCGCCGATCCGGAAGAGGTAAACGAATTCGCTCATGGTGATCCCTCCAGCTCTACAACGTGCGAGCCGGCGGCCGCCGGACATTCTTCTGTTGGCGCCGCTTGCCATAGTATTGGTGCAAATCCGGCCATGATGACGCTGCGCCAACTCGCCTCTTCTCCGGCCGAGGTGCCTTCCGCGGTCGCCTGGGCGCTGGCCGACCTCGGGGAGGCGCGCGGGCGGCAGGAACTGTTCACGCGTCAATCGCCTCAACGTCTCAAGGTCCTGCGCGAGCACGCGCTGATTGAAAGCGCGGTGTCCTCCAACCGCATCGAAGGCGTCACGGTCGACCAGGATCGCGTCCGGCCGGTCGTCATGGGCAACGCGCGCCTACGGGATCGCGACGAGGAGGAGGTGCGCGGTTATCGGGATGCGCTGCGGCTGATCCACGAGCGGCACGCGAAGCTGCGGGTCTCGGAGAAGACCATTCGAGAGCTGCATCGCCTGAGCCGCGGGAAGCTCGGCGACGCGGGCCACTACCGTGCGGGCGAGTCCGAGATTATCGAAGTGCAGCCGAACGGTCGTCGCCGCGTC
>JACPZV010000530.1 GCA_016195295.1 Acidobacteriota bacterium | reverse complement strand
GATCTGGGACGCGATCGGCGTGCGTGAAGTGTTGGACGCAGTCGGCGGGCCTGAAAGGCCCGCCCTACAACCGCAGATCCCTACGCTGGTCGCCGACGAGTTGAAGGCCGGCCGCAATCGCTTCCGCGACGGCCGCCTGCCGCCGGCGGCGCCCGACCTGCAGATTCTGCGATCCGCCAAGGATCGCCAACGCGTCGTGCGTCACAACGCTGGCGCCAGCCTGGTCGATCTCTGCGACGGCGTCCTCGCCCTCGAGTTCCATTCGAAGATGAACGCGATCGGCGGCGACACCGTACAGATGATCCACGCCGGCGTGAAAGAAGCCGCCGCGAACTTTTCCGCGCTCGTCGTCGGCAACGACGCGCCGAATTTTTCAGCCGGCGCGAATCTGATGCTCGTCCTCCTCGAGGCGCAGGAAGGCAACTGGGACGAAATCGATCTGATGGTCCGCGCGTTCCAGGAGGCCACGCAGGCGCTGCGCTTCGCCGCCGTCCCCGTCGTGGTCGCTCCCGCCGGCCTGACGCTCGGCGGCGGCTGTGAAATTGCCCTGCACGCGGATCGCGTGCAGGCGGCGGCTGAGAGCTACATGGGACAGGTCGAGGTGAGCGTCGGACTGATTCCGGGGGGCGGCGGCACGAAGGAACTGCTGACGCGCGCGGTGGAACATCTGCCGTCGGCGCAGGCGGATCCGCTGCCGTTCGTCCAGCGCGTCTTCGAAACGATCGGCTTCGCGAAAGTCTCGACGAGCGCCGCCGACGCCAGACGACTGGGATTCCTCGACGACGTCGATCGCGTGACGATGAACCGTGAACGTCTGATGGCGGACGCCAAGGCGCTCGCGCTCGATCGCGTGAGCGAAGGCTATCAGCCTCCGGCGCCAAGACACGCCATCGTGGTCGGCGGCGACGGCGTGCTGGCGGCGCTCAAGCTCGGTGTCCACCTGGCGTGGCGCGCCGGTCGCATCAGCGATCACGACGCCGTCGTCGGGCGCGCGCTGGCAAACGTGCTGGCGGGCGGGAGCTTGCCGCACCAGACGACCGTGAGCGAGCAGTACCTGCTCGACCTCGAGCGCGAAGCGTTCTTGAAACTGTGCGGCGAGCCCAAGACGCTCGATCGCATTCAGCACACGCTGAAAACCGGGAAGCCGTTGAGGAACTGAACCGAGAACCCTGAACCTTGAACCCTGAACCCTGAACCCCTTCGATATGCAGATCGTCGACCGCGGCAACGGACCCGCGCTGGTGCTCGTACCCGGCATTCAAGGCCGTTGGGAATACGTGCGCCCGGCCGTCGACGCACTGTCGGCCTGCTTCCGAGTGATCACGTTCGCGCTGTGCGATGAGGATCAGGCGCTCGACGAGGCGCGCGGTCTCGATCAATACACCGAGCAAGTGACCGCGGCGCTCGACGAGAAAGGTCTGGCGAGCGCGACGATCTGCGGCATCTCGTTCGGCGGTCTGGCCGCCATCCGGTTTGCCGCCAAGCACCCCGCCGCAGTCGACGCGCTCGTCATCGCGTCGACGCCGGGACCGACCTGGCGCGTGCGCCCGCACCACGCGATCTACGCGCGAATGCCGTGGCTGTTCGGTCCGCTGTTTCTCGTCGAGTCGCCGTGGCGCATGCACGCCGAGTTCGCGGCGGCGTTTCCCGACCGCCGCGCGCGGCGCGCCTTCAAGCGCGCGGCGCTGCGCACGGTCCTGACCTCGCCAATCTCATTGCGCCGCATGGCGGCGCGGACCAGGCTGCTGAGCGACGACGATCTCCGGACCGACTGCGCCCGCATCACCGCGCCGACGCTCGTCGTCACCGGCGAGGCGCATCTCGATCACGTCGTGCCGGTGGAAAGCTCGCTCGAGTACGCGAGGCTGATTCCGGGCGCGCGCGCGATCGTGCTCGAACGCACCGGACATCTGGGCACCATCACGCGCCCGCGCGTCTTTGCGGACGCGGTGAAGCAGTTCGTCGAAGGAGCCCGGCATGCCGCTGCGTGAGATTCAGGGGCCGGCGGGCCGACTCGAGGCGCTGCTGGACGAGCCGATGGCGTCGGGCGACATCGGCGCCGACGGACGTCTGGCGTCGGGCCATGCGGACGGCGTGCGCGCGGCGGTCGTGTTCGCGCATCCGCACACGGAGTACGGCGGCACGATGCACACGAAAGCCGTGTATCAGGCCGCGAAGGCGCTGAGCCGCGTCGGCTGCGCCGTGCTGCGCTTGAACTTCAGGGGCGCCGGCGCGAGCGCGGGGCGCTTCAGCAATGGGCCGGGAGAGATGGACGATTTTCGCGCCGCGCTCGCTTTCATGCGGCAGCGGTATCCGGACGCGAAGCTTTGGGCCGGCGGGATGTCGTTCGGATCCTGGATTGCGCTGACCGTCGGCGCCGCAGATCCCGGCATCTCCACGCTCGTCGGCATCGCGCCGCCGCTTTCCCGTTACGACTTCGAAAGCGTGGCGCGGAGCACGACGCCGAAGTTCTTCATCCAGGGCGAACGCGACGAGTTGTGCCCGCTGAAAGACATGCGCGAGTTCTACGCGCGCGCCGCCGAGCCGAAGGAGCTCGTCGTCATCGACGGCGCCGACCATTTGTTCGACGGGAAGGTGAACGAAGTCGCGGACGCGATCGAGGACCTGTTGGAAGATTGGAACGAATAGGGAACCACAAAGATCACAAAGAAGAGATCTCCTTCTTCGTGGTCTTCGTGAGCTTTGTGGTTCACATGGAAGCAAAATCATGAACGATGCAGTCATTGTGTCCGCGGTTCGCACGGCGGTGGGCAAAGCACCGAACGGCACGTTGCGCGGGACGCGGCCCGACGAGCTCGGGGCCGTCGTCATCGGCGAAGCGCTTCGTCGCGCGCCGGGTCTGGATCCCGGAGAAATAGACGACGTGATTCTCGGGTGCGCGATGCCGGAGGCCGAGCAAGGCATGAACGTCGCGCGCATCGCGAGCCTGCGTGCGGGCATTCCCGTCAGCGCCTCCGCCGTCACCGTGAATCGATTCTGTTCCTCGGGCCTGCAGGCGATCGCGTACGCCGCCGAGCGCGTGATGTGCGGCTTCGCGTCGATCATCGTCGCCGGCGGCACCGAATCGATGAGCCTCGTGCCGATGGGCGGCCACAAGATCGCGCCGAACCCGACGCTCGTCGACAGCTATCCCGACGTCTATCTCAGCACGGGATTGGTCGCCGAGAATCACGCGCGCGAGTCGAACATCTCGCGCGACGCGCAGGATCAGTTCGCCCTGCGCAGTCACCAGCGCGCGGTCGCCGCGATAGACGAGGGGCGCTTCGCGGAGGAAATTGTCCCCGTCACGGCCGCGGTGCTGGATAACGGCGGACCGAACGTGCGCCAGGTGACGTTCGCGATCGACGAAGGTCCGCGACGCGACACGTCCGCGGAGGCGCTGGCGAAACTGCGACCGGCGTTTCACGCGACGGGCACGGTCACCGCCGGCAATTCTTCCCAAACAAGCGACGGCGCGGCCGCGGTCATCGTCACGTCGGCCGAGCGGGCCCGCGCCTGCGGCTTGACGCCGATGGCGCGCTTCATCACCTTTGCCACCGCCGGCGTCGAGCCGGAGCGGTTCGGCATCGGTCCTGTCGCGGCGATTCAGAAAGCGCTGACGCTCGCCGGGCTGACGCTGGATCAGATCGATCTCATCGAGCTCAACGAAGCGTTCGCGGCGCAGGTCCTGGCCTGCCTGAAGGCCCTGCCTCTGGATCCCGATCGGCTGAACGTCAACGGCGGCGCCATCGCCCTGGGCCATCCCCTCGGGTGCACGGGCGCGAAACTGACGACCACGCTGCTGCACGAGATGAAGCGGCGGCGCGCGCGTTACGGTATGGTCACGATGTGTGTGGGCGGCGGGATGGGCGCCGCCGGCATTTTCGAAAGAGTGTAGCCATGGCCATCACGAGTGCTCCGAACGCGACGACGATTCTCCGCGGCGGCGAATGGCTCCTGCAGCCCGCGGACGCCGACAGCCTCTTCACGCCCGAGCGCCTGAGCGACGAGCACCGGCTCATCGCGCAAACCGCGCAGGAATTCGTGGACAAGGAAGTGCTGCCCGAGCTGCCTCGTCTCGAAGAGAAGGATTGGGCGCTCGCGCGGCGGCTCGTGAAG
The DNA here is from genome assembly GCA_016195295.1 of Acidobacteriota bacterium. GTDB lineage: Bacteria > Acidobacteriota > Vicinamibacteria > Vicinamibacterales > CAVVIG01 > SRVP-36. The sequence goes on along the minus strand of JACPZV010000530.1, from coordinate 9,104 downwards.
CGCGCGGGCGATCTCGGGTTGCTCGGCGTCGACGTGCCCGACGCCTACAGCGGCGTGGGGCTGGACAAGGTGAGCTCGCTCATCGTGAGCGAGAAGATGTCGCGGTCGGCCTCATTCGGCGCGACGTTCGGCGCCCACGCCAATCTCACAATCGTGCCGCTGGTGCTGTTCGGCAGCGAAGCGCAGAAACAGCGGTACCTGCCGAGGCTGCTCAGCGGCGAGATCATCGGCGCGTACGGCTTGAGCGAATCCGGATCGGGCTCCGACGCGCTCGGCGCCCGCACGCGCGCGACGCGCCAGGCCGACGGCAGCTTCGTGCTCAACGGCGAGAAGATGTGGATCACCAACGGCGGCTTCGCCGATCTGTTTGTCGTCTTCGCCAAAGTGGATGGCGAATTCTTCACGGCCTTCCTCGTCGAGCGCGGCTTCGGCGTGAAGAGCGGCAAGGAAGAACACAAGATGGGCCTCCACGGCTCGTCTACGACCGCGCTGATCTTTCAAGACGTGAACGTGCCGGCGGCTAACGTCCTCGGCGAGGTCGGCAAGGGACACAAGGTCGCGTTCAACGTCCTCAACTTCGCGCGCTACAAACTGGGCGCGGCGTGCAGCGGCGGCGCGCTCGGCGCGATTGCCGAATCCGCGAAGTACGCGGCCGCGCGCCGGCAGTTCGGCCAGCCCATCGCGAGCTTCGGCGCGATCCGTCACAAGATCGGCGAAATGGTCGTCCGCACCTACGCCGTCGAGAGCCTGCTCTATCGCACGGCCGGTCTGGTCGACGCGCGGATTGCGGCCACGCCGCACGAGGCGACCGATGGGTCGCCGGCCCTTGCCGCGTTCGAGGAGTACGCCGTCGAAGCGTCGATCGCCAAGGTGGCGGGGAGCGAGGCGCTGAATTTCGTCCTCGACGAGAACATCCAAATCCACGGCGGCAACGGCTACGTCAGAGACTATCCGGCGGAGCGGCACTTCCGCGACGCCCGCGTGAATCGCATCTTCGAGGGCACCAACGAGATCAATCGCCTGCTCATTCCCGGGATGCTCATTCGTCGCGCGGTCAAAGGCGAACTGCCCCTCATCCCGGCCGCGAAGGCGTTGCAGGACGAGCTGCTCTCCCCGGCGTCGATGCCGCGGGATGCAGACGACTCCGTCCTCGCAGACGAGCGGCGCGCGGTCGACGCGTTCAAGAAGACCGCGCTGATGGTGTTCGGCGTCGCGATGCAGACCTACGGGACGAAACTCACCGAGGAGCAGGAAGTGCTCATGCACCTGGCCGACATCGCGATTGACGTCTACAGCGCCGAGAGTGCGACGCTGCGCGCGCGCGCCGCGGCGGATCGCGCGCTGCCGCGGGCGACGCTGCACGTCGACGCCGCGCGCGTCTCCGTCAACGACGCCGCCATGCGCATCGACGCTTCCGCGCGCCAGGCGCTTGCCGCCATGGCCGAAGGAGACACGCTTCGCACGCTGCTGGCGGCGCTGCGACGTCTGATCAAGGTGACGCCGATCAATACTGTGGCGATCAGACGACGCCTCGCGGATGAAACGGTGGCGCGAGGGGTGTATCCCTTCGCGTAGGGCGGGTGGGCCAAGTGGGGCGAGTGGGGCAGGTGGGGCGGGTGGGGCGGGTGGGCCAGGTGCGTCGGGTGGGGCGGGTAGGGATGAAAATGAATCGCATGCGGCGCTCTTCCCTACCCGCCGGTCTTCCCCTACCCGCCCTACCTGCCCTACCCGCCCTACCCGCCCTACTTGCCCTACTTGCCCTACTTGCCCTCACCGCCAGCGCGTGTTCGAACGCGCCGCCGGAAGAAAAGAACTACGTCGCGAAGCTGGCGGCCGAACGCGCGGCGAAGGATGCGGCGTTCGCCGCGAGCGACGACCCTGTCCCCACGGCGAAGCACGCCGAGTTCTTGCCGCTCGCGTATTTTCCGATCGACCCGGACTACGACGTGCCCGCGGCCTTGACGCCCGCCGAGAGCAGCGCGCCGATAAAGATGCCCACGTCGACGGGCACCGAACGCGACATGCGCCGCGTCGGCACGCTCGAGTTCGCGCTGAAAGGCGAGCCGTTGAAGCTGACGGCGTTTGTCGAGGTGGCCGCGAAGGACCTCAATCGTCTGTTCGTACCATTCACCGATCTGACAACGGGCACGGAAACGTATCCCGGCGGCCGGTATCTCGACCTCGATCGCACGGCAACCAGCATCTACGATCTCGACTTCAATCGCGCCTACAACCCGTACTGCTACTTCAACGCGACCTACGAATGTCCGTATCCGCCCCCCGAGAGTCGACTGAAGGTACCCGTCCGGGCCGGAGAACGGGTCAAGAAGTGAGAAGGTAAAAGGCAGAAGGCAGAAGTGCTACGCGCGATCATTTTTGATTTCGACGGCGTGATCGCCAACAGCGAGCCGCTGCACTTTCACGCGTTCCGCGACGTGCTCGCAGACGAGCGCGTCACGCTGACCGAAGACGACTACTACGCGCGCTACCTCGGCTACGACGATCTCGGCGTGTTCAAGGCGGTGAGCGTCGAGCGGGGCCTTGCGTGGACGGCCGCGCGCGTGCGTGAGCTGGCGGTGCACAAGGCGGAAAGACTTGAAGCGCTCGAGGATGGGTTGTCGGTGCTCTTTCCCGGCGCGGCGGACGCGGTCAAACGCGCCGCCGCTGTCGTGCCGCTCGCGATCGCGTCTGGCGCCATCGGCGTCGAGATTCGACGCGTGCTGAACCGTGAAAACTTGACCACGTACTTCAACGTCATCGTCGCCGCCGAGGACACTTTGTTGAGCAAGCCGGCGCCGGATCCCTATCTGCGCGCGTTGACGCTGCTCGCGGCGACCCTGGACGGCGGGCTCGATCCATCGGAGTGCGTCGCCGTCGAAGATTCGAGATGGGGACTGGAATCGGCGAGCGCCGCCGGGCTGCGAACGGTGGGCGTGGCGCAAACCTACCAGCCGGAGGCGTTGAGCGGTGCGGACCTGGTCATCGGGAGCGTGGACGCACTAGATATTGAACAATTGGTCAAACTCTGCACCAGATAGCGCACGCCGGAAACGATCAATTCAAGCCCTTGGATTCAGGCTGGTTTTCGAGTTTTTTCACGCCCCTTTCGACTTTACACCCTGCTTCCACGCCAGTGATACTGGCTCATCCCGGACAGTGATCTCACCGACACAGCGTGCGAATCCGGGATTGTCCGACATTAATTTTTTGAGGAGGCAGGATGAGATCGAAAGCTATCGTCCTCGCGTTCGTGGCGCTGTTTGCCACCAGCGGGGTGGCGAGCGCGCAGCAGCAGACCGGTGAGATCTTCGGCAAAGTGACTGACCAGTCGGGCGGAGTGCTCCCCGGCGTCACCGTCACGCTCACCGCGCCGCATCTGTTGCAGCCGCTGACGGCCGTGACCAGCGAAACGGGAACGTATCAGTTCCCGCGCTTAGAAATCGGCACCTATATGGTCAAGTTTGAGTTGACCGGCTTCAAGACGGTCATCAACCAGGACATCATCGTCACGGTGGGGTTCAACGCGCAGGTCAACGCGCAGCTGGGCGTCTCCACGGTCCAGGAGACGGTCACGGTCACCGGTCAGAGCCCCATCGTCGACACGAAGGAAACGGGAACCAAGCAGACGTTCACCAACGAGCTGCTGCAGAGCATCCCGTCCGCCCGCGACCCGTGGGTCATCCTCCAGCAAACGGCCGGCATCGCCATGGACCGCGAGAACATCGGCGGCAACATGTCGGGCCAGCAGTCGCTGTACGCGTCGCGTGGCGCGGGTACGTTCAACAACAAGTGGTCGCTCGACGGCGTCGACATCACCGACATGAACGCGACTGGCGCGTCGGCCAGCTATTACGACTTCGACAGCTTCGAGGAAATGACGATCACGACCGGCGGCGTCGACGTCACGCAACAGACGGGCGGTGTCGGCATCAACCTCGTCACGAAGAGCGGCACCGACAGATTCCGCAGCCAGGGCCGCTACTATGTGACCGACGACAAAGTCGAATCGCAGAACATCACGGATGCGCAGCGCGCCCAGGGCGCGACGTCGGGCAACCCGATCCAGAACATCAAGGATTACGGCTTCCAGATTGGCGGTCCGATCGTCAAGGGCAAAGCGTGGATCTGGGGCGCCTTCGGCAAGCAGCTCGTTGATGTCGGGGTCCTCGGCTTCTTCCAGAAGAGTTCGGCCTGCAATCCAATTGCGGCCTCACCGCTCAGCTACGCTGTTCAGGACGTCAACAGCTGCTTGAGCACCGATGAGACGTTGCTCCAGCAGTCGAACTTGAAGGCCGAAGTGCAGTTGTTCAAGGGCAACAAGCTATCGCTCTTCAACAACATGGCCAAGAAGGAACGGAACGCCCGCGGCGCCGACGACCTCCATCCGATCGAAACCACGTTTCGACAGGCGGCCGTGTCGCCCGAGTTCGGCACGAACTGGTGGACCACCGGTCCGAACCCGACCTACAAGGTCGGCGACCAGTGGGTGGTGAGCGACCGGCTGCTCCTCGACGCTCAGTACACGCATCTTGGTAACAATTTCATCCTCGACTTCCATTCGCCCGAACTGGCCGCCGTGCAGCCGACGCTGATCATCCCGAGCGGCCTGAACGGTCGTTCTGGATCCCAGAGCGTGTTTCTGCGCCCCGTGAACAGCGTCACGTTGAACGGAAACTACTTCCTCCCGGGCATGCTCGGTGGCGATCACGCGTTCAAGTTCGGCGGCTACTGGAAGGACGCGTACAGCTCGTCGTATTCGCACACCGGTGGTTTCGCCACCGTGCGTTTCCCGACCGACGCGGCGCTCGCCGCCGACGATTGCGGCACGCAGGCAAAAGGCTGCCAGGCGGATCTCACGCGTGATGGCCTCAGCATCTACGACACACCGAACGTCGCACTCTACGCGCAGGATACAGTGACTCACAACCGCCTGACGCTGCAGCTCGGCGTGCGGTACGACCGCATGTGGGACAAGGCGCTCGCGGCCAGTATCGCGGCCAACCCGCTCTCGACGCAGTGGCTGCCGGCGATCAACTTCCCGGGCGCAGACCCAGGCGTCGTCTGGAACAATTTTTCGCCCCGCCTCGGGCTGACGTACAGCCTGCAAGGCGCCGCGAAAACGGTCGCGCGGGCCAACTACTCGCGGTATTACTCGCAGCTCGGCAACGGCAACATCGCTGGGACGATTAACCCGGTCGGCTCCACGACCTTGCGGTACCCCTGGATCGATTCGAACGGTGACCGCGCGGCGCAGGCCAGCGAGATCATCGCGAGCGCGAACCCGCTGTCGGCCAGCACAAACTGGTCGGCGGCCAACCCCGCGAATACCGTGTCGGCGAACTCAGTGGATCCGAATCTGAAAAACGACACGACCGATGAAATCATCGTCGGCGTCGATCACGAGATCGGCGCGGGCTTTGCGGTCGGCGCCAATTACATTTGGCGCCGGTACACGGACTTCCAGTGGAGCGACCGGCAGGGACTCGAGACCAGCGATTACGCCGCTGTACAGTTCACGGCAGCTGCGAGCGCATGTCCCGCGGCGCAGAACGCCTCGTGTCCGGCGGTGACGTACTACCAGCCGCTGTTCCAAATCCCGACGATTGTGCGACTCGCCAACGTGCCCGACGCGAAACGCACGTACAACGGGATCGAGCTCACCGGGCGCAAGCGGATGTCCAATCACTAGCTGATGAACACCAGCTTTGTGTACAACAGTTCGATTCTCCACTTTGACTCGTTTCCGGGCAGCATCAGCGGGACATCGCTCACCTCGACGGCCTTCGTCGAGGATCCGACGAACCGAACCACGCGCGACGGAGCCCAAGTCGAGGTCCCGACATCCGGCAGTGGTATCGGCAACGTCTTCATCAACTCCAGATGGCTGTTCAAGCTGAGCGGCCTCTACAACCTGCCGTACGACGTGAATGTTTCGGCGTTCTACAACGCGCGCCAGGGATATCCCTTCGAGCGCGTTGTCCAGGGACCCTCGCGGGCGAACGGCGCCGGGATTCCGCTGCTGTTGCTCGATACGATCGGCGACAACCGGCTGCCGAACTACCAGAACCTCGATTTCCACGTCGAGCGCCCCGTGAAGGTCGGCACCGCTCGGTTCATCCCGTCGCTGGACGTGTTCAACGTGGGGAACTCGAATACGGTTCAGGCAATCCGAGGGACGCAGAACGCGTCGAACGCGAATAACATTCAGGCGGTCGTCGCTCCTCGCGTCGTCCGGTTCGGCGTTCGCGTGAACTGGTAACACGCGAGTCCAGTCGCGCGGGCGTCCGGCCTGCCAGGCACCTTCAAGGGCGGGGCTTCGGCCCCGCCTTTTTTTTGCGCTATGCTGGTAGCGGCGCCTGCGGCCAGGTTGCAATTAATGATTCGCCAGCAGCTCATCCACAGCTTCACGCACGCCGCGCTCAGCCCCGACCCCGACCTGGCCGTCGCCGCGCTGATGATTGCGCGCGTGGAATACCCGAGGCTCGACGCCGGACCGTACCTCGATCGGCTCGATGCCCTCGGCCGCGAAGCCGAGCGGCGCGTTGCCGACGCCACGATTGTTCCGGGCGACGCGCCGCCGCGCGTGGACCCCGATCGCTACGCGCGCGTGATGGCGCTCAACGCGTACCTCTTCGGCGAGCTGCGGTTCGTCGGCAACGAAATCCAGTACGAGGACCCGCGCAACAGCTTCCTCAACGAAGTCCTGGATCGGCGCACGGGCATCCCGATCACGCTCGCATTGCTCTACATAGAAGTGGCGCGGCGCGCCGGCCTGCACGTGGAAGGGATCAACTTCCCTGGACATTTTCTGCTGCGATGTCCCGCGCGTCGCGGACTGTCGTACTCCGAAGACTTGATCATCGACGCGTTTCACGGGGGCGCGCTGCTGTCGACGGACGTTTGCCGCAAGATGCTCCGCCGCCACGAAGGTCCGGACGCCCGCGCCGACCCTGGCGACCCTGGCGACCCTGGCGACCCTGGCGACAATGACGCGCTGCTCGAATCCAGACTGTTCGTCCACGCGACCAAGCCGCAGATCCTGGCGCGGATGCTGCTGAACCTGAAGCGCGTCTACGTGAGCATGCACTCGCTCCCGCAGGCTCGCGACGTGACGGAGTTGCTGCTGGCGGTGGATCCGTCGGCGATCAACGAGCTGCGCGACCGCGGATTGCTGGCCTACAACCTCAACGACTTCGCCGCGGCCCTCCGCGACTTGCAGGCGTACCTTCAGTTGTCGAAGGCGACCGGCCTCGACGAAGAGGAACGGGAAGAGCACGACCAGATTTGGGAGCACGTCAAGACGCTCAGACGAAGAGTCGCGTCGCTCAACTGATGCGTTACCACGGAGGACACAGAGGACACGGAGGAGGAAACGTCTTTACCTCAGTGTCCTCCGTGACCTCCGTGGTGGATATCTCGCTTCTGTCCCTCCGGGCAGTTTGAAACCAACGGACAAACCGCGCAGTGGGGATCGGTCTCCGTGCACGTGGCGGCGCCGTGGTGCGCGAGATAGAGGAACGCGTGGCGGTAGGCGTCGACTGACGCGGGCAGTTGCGTCGAGACCGCTTCTCGAACCGAGCGCGCTGTTTTCGTGAAGCTCCCCTGCTGGTCCCCGAAGCCCAGCCGCCGCGCGACGCGGCTGACCTTCGCGTCCACGGGCAGCACGGCATGATCGGCGGCGAACAGCAGCATGCGGTACGCGCCGCCTTCGCCCATCTGCGGGATGCCCTTGAGCGCGCGACGCGCGGGCACGACCGGTCCGCGAATGACCGCGGGCAGATTCGGCGATCGGCGAAAGATGTCAACACCGGTCCGCAGCGCTCGCAGCCGCTGTTCGTTGTAGGGACCGGCCAGACCGACGCTTGCCTCGAGTTTCTTCTGTGGCGCCCGCCACATCGCATCCGGCGTCAACGCGCGAATGCGCTTGAGCGCCGCCAGCGCCGCATCGCGCTTGTACGGCGTCGAGTGCACCGACAGCACTTCCCAGACGAAGAGCGTGAACGGATCGCGAGGCGGCGCCGGCAGCGCGCCGTAGAACGCCCGCAGCTGGTCCAAGAACCGCTCGAGCTTCGACACAGCGGACAACTCTATCACCCCCTCGGCCGCGCTCGGCGGCGGCTCGGCGCTGTCGGTGCTGGTGACGCCGCAGATCGACTTCAACGTGCTCGTGCAGAACCTGAGCCCGAGGATCGCGAGGGTGGGGTTGGTGGTCGGCTTTTAATGTCGAGGCGCTGATTCGACACGAAGGACACAAAGGACACAAAGGCCAGACCGAAATAGGGTTTGATCCTTTGTGTCCATCGTGTCCTTTGTGGTGATTCGGCGCCCCTAACTGCGCTGGCCTATCGACGCAATCTCTTCATAGAGAATCGCCGACGCGATGATTCCGCCATGGAAGTTCCCGACATCGAGCTTCTCGTTCGGCGCGTGCGCGTTCTCGTCCGGCAGTCCCACACCGAACAACACCGACGGCAGTCCGAGTTCTTCCTGGAACGTCGAGACGACGGGAATCGATCCGCCTTCGCGCGTGTAAACGGGCTTTTGGCCGAATCCTTTCTCGATCGCGCGGCCGGCGGCCTGCACGAATGGGTTGTCGTACGACGTCATCCACGGCTTGCCGCCGTGCATGCGCGTGATTTTCAGCTCGACGGTTCGCGGCGCCACGTCGCGCAGATGCGCCTCGAACAGGCTCGCGATCTTGTCGGGATCCTGATTCGCCACAAGCCGCATGCTGACCTTCGCCATCGCGACCGCCGGCAGCACGGTCTTCGCGCCTTCGCCGGTGAAGCCTGACAGCAGGCCGTTGACCTCGAAGGTCGGCCGCGCCCACGTGCGCTCGAGCGTCGAGTAGCCCGACTCGCCGAACACCTTCGGGATCCCAAAATCCTTCCGGTAGCTCTTCTCGTTGAACGGCAGCGCCGCCCACGCCTTTCGTTCCTCCTCCTGCAGCGGCACCACGTCGTCGTAGAAGCCGGGGATTTTGACCCGGCCGCCGCGGTCTTTCATCTGCGCGAGCATTTGCGCGAGCACGATCGCCGGATTCGCGACCGCGCCGCCGAACGATCCCGAGTGCAGGTCCGTGCGGCTTCCCCGCAGATCGATCT